>SXZN01000018.1 GCA_005787865.1 Opitutaceae bacterium
GATTCGCGCAGTCGTCGCCGCTGGGCGCACGGACATCGCTCTCTACACGGGCAATGACGACACCATCGTCACGGATTTATTGACGCCTTTTACTTTTACCCACGACGGTCGCCCCGTCACGTGTCGGATCGTCGGCGGTCTCCTCGGCCACTGGGGCGTGTGGACCCGCGCCGCGGTGGAACTTTTCCAAGCCGCCCAAGTGGCCGCCCAGCAACCGCAACTCGACGCCACTTGGCTCGCGAAAGCTGCGGCCGTTACCGACATGAACGCGGCCCTCTTTGATGCGGCCAACCGTTTTCATGGCTGCATCCCCGGCATCTTGGAAGTATTGCGCCGCCAAGGTTTGGTGGAATCGGCCCATTGCCTGAACCCCGCTGAAGTGCTCTCCCCCGGTCAGGCAGAAGAGTTATCCCGCGTCGGCCGTGCCTATCCGGAATTAACCGACGACGCTTTTGTGGCCCAACACTGCGCGCATTGGCTGCGGTAAACGCTCAAAATCTTTATTGCCTAAACCTTTTCGCCCATGACGTCATTTCCATTACCGCAATCCTGTGAAGAACTGCTCGGTCAGATGGTGGCGATCGAAACGGTTAATCCCGATTTTGGCGGACCGATGGGCGGAGAAGCGAAGCTCGCGGCCCATTTGGAAAATCTCGCGCAACAGTGGGGCCTGCAGACTCGCCGGTGTCCGGTAGAAAATTCCGGCGCGTTCAATCTTTTGATTACCTGCGAGGTGGCGCCCACCGCGGAATGGCTGCTTTTCGATAGCCATCTCGATACCGTGAGTATTCAGGGCATGACAGTGCCGCCGCTCCAACTCACGATCAACGACGATAAATTACACGGCCGCGGCACGTGCGATACGAAGGGTACAGGTGCCGCGATGCTGTGGGCGCTGCAACAATACGCGCAGCAATCCCACCGACCGCGCAATGCCGGCCTTATTTTCTCGGTAGATGAAGAAGCCGGTATGGACGGCGCGCGCGCTTTCGCCGCCGGAGAATTGAGTAAATTTAAACGGCTCCGCGGCATCATCGTCGGCGAACCAACCGAACTGCGTCCCGTCATCGCGCATCACGGCGCTCTCCGCTGGCGGAGCATCACGCGGGGCGTGGCCGCGCATTCCGCCGATCCGTCCAAGGGGCGCTCGGCCATTACCGGGATGCTTCGCGTCATCACCGCGCTCGAAGAAAAATTTATTCCCCTCGCCACTCGGACGCACCCGCTGACGGGCCGCGCTGCGGCGAGCATCAATGTGATCCGCGGCGGCACCGCGGTGAATATCATTCCCGATTATTGCGAAATCACGTGTGACCGGCGTTTGGTGCCGGGGGAAACGACCGCCCAAGTACTCGCCGAGCGCGACGCCGCCCTCGCCGGAATTACGGTGGAGCATGACAACCAATATCTTGCGCCCCCGCTACCGCCGGAAAGCTCGGCGAGCTTGCATGCTTGGGTGCAACCCGTGTTGCAGGCCCAAGGCTTAAATCCCGCCGCGGTCGGCGCGCCCTACGCCACTAATGCCAGCCACTACGCCGCCGCGGGCGCCCAAGTGCTCGTCCTCGGCCCCGGCCAACTCGCGCAAGCCCACACCAAAGACGAATGGCTGGATCGCCACGCCCTCGCTCAAGCAACGACGCTCTACCGCGCCCTGCTCGCAGCAACTTGAGGAGCCCACCACTCGGCTTCACGGCGAAAATATCGATTTAATTTTCATTCGTTTTCGATCGTCTCGCACGTCGGTTCATTTTTATTTTAGGGCATGCCTTCACCCGTCTCGGCCTCAGTCACCCTGCGGCACGGTCGTCCCACTTTGCTCATTAACCAGGTGGCCCATACGCCCCTGATCTACGCGTTGAGCGATTGCCCCGGCGCTCGCTGGTCTTGGGAAGAAGTGCCGGCCCGCAATATCGGTCTCTTCGCCGCCCAAGGGGTTCGTCTTTTTCAACTGGATGTTTGGTTCGAGCAAATGCTCACCGCAAACAGCCCGCTGGATATTTCGCTCGCGCGCCAACAAATCGCCGGCGTGCTCGCCCTATGTCCGGAGGCCGTCGTGATGCTGCGGCTCCACGTGAATGCGCCCGCTTGGTGGTGCGCGCGCCATCCCGAGGAATGCGTCGGCTATGCTGATGTCAGCGCCCACGCATCGCCCGAGTGGGGACTGCGTCGCCCGCTCGGCAGCGATGGCGATCAACCCGTGCGCGCGAGTTTCGCTTCGCGCCTCTGGCACGATTGGGCTTCCGCGCACTTGCGTGACTTCTGCTCTCAGCTCGCCGCCACGCCTGAAGGGAATGCGCTGTTCTGTTTGCAAATTGCGAACGGGCTCTACGGCGAGTGGCACCAATTTGGTTTTCTCCACCACGACCCTGACACCGGCGACGCCGCGACGCGTTCCTTCCGCGCTTGGTTGCGCGCACGCTACGAGACGGATGCCGGACTCGCGTGCGCTTGGCACCAGCCCGCGGCTCGCCTCGACGCCGTGCTGCCCCCCGACTCCCCCGCCCGCGAACGTGCCGACTGCGGCCCCCTGCGCGATCCCCAGAAACAACAGGCGGTCATCGATTACTTTACTTGGCTCCACACCACGATGGCCGACGCGCTGCTGTCCTTGGCTGCGACGGTTAAAAAATCTTGGCCGCGCCCGATTGTCACGGCCGCCTTCCAAGGTTATTTCTATGGCCAATTCGGGCGCAACGCCGCGGGCAGCCACTTGGCCATGGATAAAGTCCTAGCCTCACCGCACCTCGACTGCTTCTGCTCGCCGCAATCCTATACGGAAAACGTCCGCGCGATGGGCGGCTCGGGACACGCCCGCGGAATTTTAGGTAGCGTGCGCCGCGCGGGCAAATTGTGGCTCGATGAAAATGATCATGGGACTTTTTTGGTGGGTTGTCCGTGGGACAAAAAATTTGCGACTACGCCCGCCGATGATATCGCCTGCCTCCGGCGCAATACGCTACAAGCCGTACTGCGGGGCGGCGGCCAATGGTGGTATGATTTTGGCATGGTGGCCGGCACCCCTGCTTTTGCTTCCCACGGCAACGTCGGCTGGTGGGATGATCCGCGCTTGAGTCAGGAAATTGCGGCCATTCACCGCGTGGCTCAGGCGCGGCACGCCTATCCTTTCACGCGCCCTGCCGATACGCTCGTGATCCACGATCCTTGGTCCTTCTGCCACACCGTGGCCCAACGCTGGTCCTTGGAAGGTTTCAAATTCGGCGCCCAACCTCCCGTTGGACCCAATCCTTTCTCCGCGCGCGGCATGGATGGATTGCTCGAGGGACTTTATCGCTCGGGGCTCGTCTTTGATGAAGCCCTCATCGGGGAACTGGCCACGATGGATCTATCGCCCTTTCGCCTGATTATTTTTGGCACCACGCCAATTTTAACGGAGGCGCAGCGTCAACTGATCACCACGCAGCTCGCCACCGGCGGACGCCATTTAGCGCTCACTGGTTATGCCGGTTGGGGCGATGGACAGCACGTCGGCGCCGCCCTCGCCACTGCGCTAAGCGGCATTCCTACGACGGGGCGCGATGCCACCGTCCCCACTTCTCACCTAAAACTGAATGGCGCTACGGAGGAACAAATTCTGGAGGCGCCTAAACACGTGCCTGCTTATACCGCTCCAGCCGAACACGTGATCGGACGCTGGAACGATGGCAGCGTGAGCGCGGCACGGCGCGAGACGGCCGCGGCGACTTGGTGGACCTTTGCTCTGGCCCCGACCGAACCGACTTTCCTCCGCGCCTTGGGTCGCTGCGCGGGCTGTCACGTGATTAACGACCACGACGATGCCACGCTGCTGGGCGATGGGCTGTTGATGGTGCACACGCTGCACGGCGGTGCGCGCCAACTTCATTTGCCCCACGGACCCACGATTGCAGTCAACCTCCCGCCGCGGAGCACGACGGTGTTCGACGCCGCGACGGGCGCACCTCTCTTAGCCACCGATTAAAAGCTCTCCTTCGCCCAATTAAGCGAAGCAACAGCGCGGTCGCTACTCTCGCCTTGGATATATTGATTGTTGCTTTTAATATCGCCCAAGGAAGCACCTATAACGCGACGGCCGTATCTCCATCCGACTCAACGGCCATACATGGAAGGGCTCCTTTCACCTGCCGCGTATGCAATGGTACTGCGGCCGCCTGATCGACGAGCTCATCTCACCTAAAC
>SXZN01000127.1 GCA_005787865.1 Opitutaceae bacterium
AACTTAGCTTTCTCAATTTGCTTCCAGACATTCTCCGCCAACATCAGAGCCGGCAGTTGCGGCGGAAGATGTTTAAAAACGGTTGACTGAGTTTTGCCGGCAGCGGCTTTTTCTTGAGCCTTAACTTTTTCCCAAACCTCAATCACCTGGGCAGAATTGTCGGCGTGCCCCGAGCCAAAGACGTGCGGATGGCGCCGAACCAGCTTCGCGTTGATCTCCCGAGCAACGTCCTCAAAATTAAAGTCACCTCGTTCCGCAGCCAATTGGGCGTGAAACACGACTTGCACCAAAACATCGCCCAGTTCCTCGCGCATATGCGGCAGATCGTGGCGGTCGATGGTCTCGAGCAATTCACTCACTTCATCAATCAGGCAACGCGCGAGGCTTTGATGCGTTTGCTCCCGATCCCAGGGACAACCGTCAGGGGCGCGCAGGCGAACCATCGTTTGGCAGAGGTCTTCAATAGCTGACATAGACCCTGTGAGTAATCAGGATTTTCGTTAAACACACCTAAAAAGCTGGAAATTTTCAGTTTCCAATCCAGCGATTTCGTGTGTTCCTAAGTCTATCTCCATGGATAAGCTGACTGAAATAATGCTGCACAAGCGGCACGAAATTGCGCCGCTCTTACGACCGGTATTTATCGATGAGCTGCTTGAGCTCGACGCGACGCTCCCTCGCCCGCCCGCCTTTCGCCAAGCACTCCGTCGGCCAGACGGTCAACTTGCGGTCATTGCAGAAATTAAACGCCGCTCGCCCTCAGCGGGCGTGATTAGCGCCAACACCGGAGCACCTGAACAAGCGCGGCGTTACCAAGCCGCGGGGGCCAGCGCCCTCTCCATTCTAACGGACGAAAAATATTTCGGCGGAACCCTCGCGGATTTAGCGAGCGTCACAAAAGATTTTGCGGAGAACCCGCCGGCTCTCCCCTGTTTGCGCAAAGATTTCATGGTGCATCCGATCCAGGTCCAACAAGCCCGCCTCGCGGGAGCCAGTGCCATCTTGATCATTGTGCGAGCCTTGCAGGATGCAGAGATCACCTCGCTGCACGCGGCCGCTAAAGCCGCTGGTCTAGATGTTCTGTTTGAAATTCATAATCGCGAAGAACTCACCCGAGCGCTGGACCACAACGCGCAAATCATCGGGGTGAACAATCGTGATTTGGCGGTATTCAAAACTGATCTTACCTTGAGCGAGCGACTCATCCCGTTATTTCCCAAAGGCGTGAGCGCGGTCAGTGAAAGCGGCATCACGACCCCAGCGGATGCGGCCCGCGTAAAAGCCGCGGGCGCCGGCGCCGTGCTCGTTGGTGAAGCTCTCATGCGGTCCCTTACTCCCGCCAATTTGATCCGCGATTTTCGCCGCGGTCTTTAAGCCCGACCGCAATGCCGCTTTCGCCCACGACCACGCGTGAACTGCTCACGCAGCTCAATCATCAGCCGAAGCATTTCTTGGGGCAAAATTTTTTGGTCGACGGTAATATTGTGCACAAATCGCTCGAGCTGGCCGGGGTTTGTCGCGGCGATACCGTGGTCGAAATCGGGCCGGGCTTAGGCACTTTAACCAACGCCTTACTTGCGGCCGGCGCGGAAGTTTGGGCCGTAGAAAAAGACCGGCAACTGCATGCCCATCTGCTCGCCACCCTCGCCCCCGGGCAACCCCAGCTCCATTTGCTGGAAGGTGATGCGATGGACGAACCCCTGGCCGGCCTACCGTCCAGCCGCGCTTCGTCTTTTAAAATTGTGGCGAATCTACCGTATGCGATTGCCACGCCGTGGCTCGACGCGGTGTTGGCAGGCCCTTTGCCTGAGCGCATGGTTTTAATGCTGCAGCAAGAAGCCGCCCAACGCTATATCGCCCAGCCGGGTTCGAAACAATTCGGTGCTATTTCGATTATCTTGCAAGCGGCCTTCGACGTAGCGCCGGGGCATAAGGTCGATGCCTCCTGCTTTTATCCGCGCCCAGATATTGAATCTTACCTACTCCAATTGGTCCGTAAACCTCGTCAATTTATTTTTACGGCCGCGAATAAAGCACTGATTCGCGCCTGTTTTCAGCAGCGCCGAAAACAAATCGGGGGACTCTTACGCGGTAAATTAACCCCTGAGCAAGCGCAGGCTTGGCTGAGCGAGTTAACGGCCACTGGCCTCGGTCCGCAGACCCGCCCCGAGCAAATTCCCGTGACCCTTTGGCAACAATTCGGGAAAAATCCTGCGCTTGTTTAAAATACTTTTAACCATGCCGAGGTTTCGCCAAAATTTTCTAATGTCACCTCGCCTCATGCTGGCCCTACTCATGAGGAGCAACCTGCCAGCGGTCGTGGCCGCGGAGTCCGTTGGCCTGATCGGAAAAGTGGAAGGCGACACGTACCTTTCAGCCACGGGTGAATATAAAATTATCGCCCCCGTGTTGCGCGAACTGGGTGGCACCATTACCGACACCGAAAATGTTGTTACCTTCAGCGATAGCTACAACACACACATCAGTATCGCCTGTTTTCCGCAGGACGCTTCGCAACGCTGGGAGTACCAGACGACTACCCGCCGAGAGTATCTGCTTTATTTTTTCAGCCAATTTGTGCTCGCTGATTTCCAGCAGCGTTTTCCGGGGGCGGCGATTCAAAGTGCGCGTTTTTTACCGGATTTACACGACGGCGCATTGCTAACGTACGCACTTCTGCCCGGCGGTTCATTTTTTGAAGATAAATCCAAAATCATGGCAACGCCTGGTGGGGCGCCAGTTCAAGCCAAACGAGGCTCTTTGCTCTTTGTTCGGCGCGGTTTTATTTACATTCTCAGCGTCGAACTAGCCGAACGCGCGACGCAACGAAGCACGTACCAGATGACAACCGAACAAGAAGACACCCTCTTAAGCGTGCGGTTGACCGAATTGGTGAAGCGCTTAATTTTCAGTAATGCTCTCCCGTCGAAGACCTGATGCTCGCGGCCGGAACGT
>SXZN01000128.1 GCA_005787865.1 Opitutaceae bacterium
CAGCTTCATGATTTTTTGTTTATTATTGCGGAGCTGCATATCGAAGTGAGTCGCGCTGCCACCCATGGAGCTGGCAAAGATTGAGTCGCCGACAATGGCGAGGGGCCAAGATAATCCCGTGACAAAGAAGGTCGTCATGCCGGGTGAGTGGCCCCAGGTGAACAGCGTCTTGATCGCGAGTTCACCCATATGGAAGTGGGCATTTTCTTGGAAGATTTTTGCCCCGGGCCGATCACTCGGCTCGAGTTCACTGGCCCACACTTCCGCGCCGCTGGCGGCTAAACGATCGAGGTCGGCGATGTGGTCGTCGTGGGTGTGAGTTAAGAAAATATAACGCAGCGTCAGGTTTTCCCCCGCGATTGTATCGAGCATGGCCTGGCAGTTGGCGCCGGTGTCAAAGGCCGCGGCGAGGCGCGTCTTGCTATCCCACACCAAGTAGCTGTTGACCGTCATATCTTCGAATGGGGTATTAAACATGGCGAACCCCCGTTTGAAGATCGGCTGTTCGGGGTACCACTCGCGGCGTGCATGGGCGAACAGAGCGTGGCGACCTAAATCGAGCGCCGCCGCTACGGCGAGAAGGGCGGGCTCAATAATTTCCCCGGCCTTGAGAGCGGCGAGATCGCTGGCGGTGATTTGCGCTTTTTCGACGAGCGCAGCATCGGTGAGTTTGTAGCCACGCTGCGTCTTGCTAATAACGTCGGCGAAACTGTCTTCGAGAGGAATGCGAGGCATGGGAGAATGCATTGAGTTGTTTAGCGGTTTGGCAAGTCGACTTTGGCGGGGAGGGGGAGGTGATTTTTCACCAGAAATAATTACGCAGGCTGGACTCCCGCTGGGCGAGAGGTCAAATAAGCGAACTAATTTAATCCTACCCTCATGTCCCAAATCGCTCATATCGCCAATCTCTGGTCGCTCACTGGTCATCCTGTCGTGACTCGCGAGTGGTCGCTCGAAAGAAAAATCAAGGCTGTCGCCGCCGCGGGCTTCGACGGCTTGACTACCGCCGTGACGCCCGAGCATCGCCGCCTCGCGGAAAAATACGGCCTAAAATATATTCTCGGATTTATCTCCACCGATCAGCCGGCTGATTTCAGCCGCTTAATCCGGGCGCAAAAAGAAAGCGGTGCGGTGCATATCAATGTGCAGTTGGATAACCACGATACTCCGCCCGCCTTGGCGACGCGCCACTGGCTGCAGTTGGTGCGCGCGGCCGAGAAAATCGGCGGCGTTGTCCTCTCGCTGGAAATTCACCGTGATTGCTGCACCGAGACGCCCGAGAAAACCTACGAGATAGCCGATCGCTATCACCGCGCGACAGGCGAATTGATTAAAATGAATTTTGATTTCTCGCATCTGGCGGCGGTCAAACATTTGCATCCCGGTAATTATATTGAGCGCCTGCTCGATCACCCGGCTTTGCTGCAGAATAGTGAGCAGGTCCATTTCCGTCCTTTTAACGGCCACCACGCGCAGGTGGCCGTTACTCACCGCGGGGTCCTGACGCCTGAAGTTAAAAGCTACCTCATATTTGTGGAAGCGCTGATGAAATTATGGAAACGGGCTCGCTCCAATAAAAACAAAACGATGTACGCGTGTCCTGAAATGGGGCCGTACTTTGCGGGCGGAGGCGGCTACAATATCACCGGCTTACCGCCAGCTTGGCCAGACGCGGTGGTCCTGCGGCAAGCTTTGGCCCGCGCTTGGCAACGGACTTGAGGACGCGGGGCACGCTCTCATCCAATGGAGGCCGCCCGTCACGACCATCGCGTAAATTTAGCTGTGACTCTTGATTGTTAACCTGCCGCTGATGTCCGCCTCGAATTCTATTCAACGCGTCGCGGTGGTCGGCACTGGCCTCATTGGCTCTAGTTGGACCGCGTTTTTTCTGGCCCATGGTTTGGACGTAGTCGCGACTGATCCCGCGCCTCATGCGGAGCGTGATTTGCGCGCTTATGTGGATCGGGTCTGGCCGCTGCTGGTCACGCTCGGTCTGGCGCCCGGCGCTGATCGCGCGCGGTTGCGTTTTGAAGCTGATTTGTCGACGGCGCTAACCGGCGTCGATTTTGTGCAGGAGAATGGTCCCGAAAGAGCCGAGTTTAAAATTAAACTATTTGCGGAAATGGATGCGGTTTTGCCGAGTACCGTGATCCTAGCGTCCAGCTCATCGAGCTTGGCGATGAGCGTGATGCAGAGCGAGTGCCGCCATCCGGATCGGTGCGTCTTGGGGCATCCCTTTAATCCGCCGCATTTGATTCCGTTGGTGGAAATTGTCGGCGGGCGGAAAACATCGCTCGCCACGATCATTGCCGCGGAGCAATTTTATACGCGGCTCGGCAAACGCACGATTCGGTTGAATAAGGAAATTCCCGGTCATGTGGCCAATCGACTCCAAGCGGCCCTCTGGCGGGAGGCGGTGCATTTAGTCGCGGAGGGAGTCGTCAGTGTCGCGGATGTGGATGCCGCCGTGAGTGAAGGACCGGGTTTAAGATGGAGCGCGCTCGGACCTAATTTAATTTTCCATCTGGGGGGGGGGCAGGGTGGGATGACTCATTTTATGAATCATCTTGCGGGGCCCTTCGCCAAAATGTGGGCTGATCTTGGTCAGCCCGAACTAACGCCCGAGCTCAAAGCTGCCATCATTCAGGGAGTGCACGAGGCGGCCGCGGGCCGGTCACTGGAGGATTTGGAAAAAGAGCGCGACCAAGCCATTCTGAGCGTGCTCGCGCAGCGGGCCAAACCCGCTCTGTGATGTGCAGGTGCGCCTGATCGGCTCATAAAGACTAGAGCTAAGATCATTTCTGAATCGACGCTGAGAGGAGAATTAACAAATTGGGTCGGTCGCTCTCATTTTACTCCATGAAAATAAATCGTCTGCTGGTGATTATGGCGTTTGCCCTTATTTCTCAACATCAGCTCCAGGCTCGTTTCCATGACCATATTGGTCTGCAGCTCTGGAGTTTGCGGGCCACCGCATTGACCAAGGGATTGCCGGCCTCGCTGGATTTAGCGAAACAATGGGGCGTAGTTGAGCTCGAGGGGGCCCTGGTCACGCCCAACATGACGCCTGAACAGGTCCGCGCCGCGCTTGATGCGCGCGGCTTGAAGATGCCTAGCGCGCATGTGCAGTATGCCGATTTGAGTAAAGATTTAACTCCCCTAATTCGCGCCGCCCAAGTCTTGGGCGTGAATTACGTGATTTGTCCCTGGATTCCCCACCAGGAAGCTTTTACGCCGGGGCAAATTGAAGCCGCCGCTAAAATATTTAATTACGCCGGCGCCGTGTTCCGCGCGGCTGGGCTTAAATTTGGCTACCATCCCCACGGTTATGAGCTGGTCCCGACCGCGACCGCGGGCGAAACTTTGCTGGATGATTTGATCCGCGCGACTAATCCGGCGGACGTGTGCTACCAGATGGATGTGTTCTGGATCTATCACGGCGGGGGCGATCCCGTGAAACTTTTGAATAAGTATGCTGACCGCTGGGTGTCCCTGCACGTGAAAGATATTCGTCGCGCCGCACCTTACGGTCAGCCCACCGGTCACGCACCTGACACGGATAACGTGGCGGTTGGGTCGGGGCAAATTAACTGGCCGGCGGTCATCGGAACGGCCGAGAAGATCGGCGTGAGTTATTATTTTATCGAAGATGAGACGCCGGCTCCGTTGGAGAATATTCCCGCGAGCTTGGTCTATCTGCGCCAGCTGAAGCTGTGAATTACGCGGTCAGCGATCATTATTTGCCTTCCAGTATTTTTAAAACCTCAACGTTCAACCTCTCTTAATTATGGCGCGTCCCATTACTCTTTTCACCGGCCAATGGGCCGACCTACCCCTCGAGCAACTGGCCCCGTTGGCTAAAAAGCTCGGCTATGA
>SXZN01000129.1 GCA_005787865.1 Opitutaceae bacterium
ATTATAATTTGTAAGGGAGCGGAAACCGTGCGGTGAGCTTGATGACGCGTTCCTTCGTAGTAGCCAAAACTGCGGCCTCGTGCTCAGTGCCGATGGCCACGAGAACGCCGTCGATCAGGTTGGCGATTTCTTCCATCTCGGCCACTTGCATTCCGCGGGTGGTCATAGCGGGTGAGCCTAAGCGAATACCCGAAGCTTGAAAGGGTGAGCGGGTTTCGAACGGCACCGTGTTCTTATTGCACGTAATATTTGCGCGTTCGAGCGTCTCTTGCGCGACTTTACCGGTTAGGTTGGGTAATTTAACGCGCAGATCGACGAGCATCAGGTGATTATCGGTGCCGCCCGATACAATATTGTAGCCCCGCTTGAGCATTCCCGCCGCTAGCGCCTGGGCATTTTTGACGACTTGGCCGGAGTACGTCTGGAAGCTTGGTTTAAGGCATTCGCCAAAACACACCGCCTTCGCCGCGATAATGTGCGTGAGCGGGCCGCCTTGCCCGCCGGGAAACACGGAGGAATCAATCGCTTTGGCGTGAGCCGCTTTGCATAACGCGAGGCCGCCGCGTGGCCCGCGGAGCGTTTTGTGGGTCGTCGTCGTAACAAAATCTGCGTGCGGAAAGGGCGAGGGGTGATGGCCTGAAGCGACGAGTCCGGCAATGTGAGCGATATCGGCAAAGAGCAATGCGCCGACACTGCGGGCAATCTCACCCATGCGCGCAAAATCGATAATCCGGGAATAGGCCGATGCGCCTACGGTGATCATTTTGGGCTGCTCCCGGGCGGCGACCGCCGCGAGCTCGTCATAATCGATTAGCCCATCGGCCTCGCGCACGCCGTATTGGCAGAATTTATAAAGCTTACCGGAAAAATTAGCTGGATTGCCGTGGGTCAAATGACCGCCATGGCTCAGATTCATGCCGAGGATTTTATCGCCGGGTTGGAGCATGGCGGTGTAAACCGCGAAATTAGCCTGTGAGCCGGAGTGCGGTTGGACGTTCGCGTGCTCCGCTTGGAAGAGCTGCTTGGCGCGTTCAATGGCCAGCGTCTCGATTTGATCAACAAATTCACAGCCACCGTACCAGCGTTTGCCGGGATAACCTTCGGCGTATTTGTTGGTCAGGACGCTGCCGGCCGCTTCCATGACCGCAGGATAGGTGAAATTCTCTGAAGCAATCAGCTCGAGGTGCTGCGCCTGTCGGGCGAATTCGGCCGCAATGGCAGCGGCGACAGCGGGATCAAGTTGGGCGAGCGGGGTGGCGTTGAGCGACATGGTGAAAAGTACGAGGGAGGGAAGGAGAAAAGAGAACGAGTCTATTTTTCGCGCACGAGTGTCTTAAGAAAAGCGATAAGGCTGGGGATCGCCTCCACCATCTCATCACGGCTAGACTCATAGATTTTTAATGGGCCACCATAGGGATCGCCAATCTCTTGATCGGCGGCGCGGGGCAGGAATTCGCGAAAAAGGTACAAGTGGGGCGGCACCGGGGTGGCTTGCGCTTGGATAATTGCACGATGCGACTCGGTCATACCAAATACGACCAGCGCCCCATCGAGCAAATCTTGGGTGGCGGACCGACTGCGGTGTCCGCCGATGTCGATGCCGGTTTTTTTAAGCGCGAGTACAGAATTTTCCGAGACTAGTTCTCCGGGCCGAGCCGCGACGCCGGCGGAAATGACTTTAAGGGATTTCAGTGGGCCCGTTTGACCGGCCAGGGCGTGCTTCAGCAGGCCTTCGGCCATGGGGCTGCGGCAGATATTACCGGTGCAGAGAATCAAAATATGACCAGATGCAGACATGGATGAGTACCGCCCGAATGGACACGAATCTTAGTGAAAAGCAAAGGTCGAGTTCCTTTTCTGCGTGGCCATCAAGCACGTGGCGCCCTTCCGGCTAGCGCTGCTTACTGGCGGAGTTCTAGAGTGAGCAAAGCCCGATGGAGTTGGATTGTTCGCTGCAGCACACGGTCGATCAAGGGGGCTTTAACCGGCGCCGCCTGATTTAATTTAGGCTGAGTGGGATCGGGGAGCGGTGGGGGCTCGGCGTCGGAATTACCGTTCTTAAATTCTTGGACGAGCGTAGCTTCATCGAAACGCTCTTTTCCGATTTTCCCTGAAACCAGCGTGAGCGGCAGCGTGCCTTGGCCTAAGGCTTCGTAAGCTAATCGATCGATGCCGGGATCGGCTTTAACTTGGATTTGAGCGGGAGCACCGGCGCTGGCTAAACTGAGGGTGATGATAGCTCCCGTACTTTGTTTAACTGTGGCGATAATTTCGTGGGGAGTTGCGGCGCTTAATAAAATGAAAAGAGGGGTGGGATGCCGTGCCAGCGCAGTCTGGAAAACAGCAAGAGCGGCGGCATCACTGGTGGCATAGCGGAGATCGAGAACGAAGGGGCGCTGAGCGGATAAAGTGACGAGAAGGGTGGGCGCGGCGTCCGCTAGGCTTTTGATATGAAGATAGGCAAGATTGGCGCCGAGATCAATGGGCTCCGGTTGGGCCGCGCCGGCGGCCCCCGTCAGCCCTAAAAAAAGAAAAAGTGCCGAGAGTAAATTCTTCACGAGCGGTTGAGTTGGCGGGCGCCAATATCGCGGCGAAAATAACGAGAGCGACACTGAATCTTTTCGCAGGTCGCATACGCGCGCGCGGCTGCTTCGCGAAGCGTGGTGGCGAGGGCCGTCACGCCCAGCACGCGGCCGCCATTAGTCACAATTTGCCCGGCAGGGCCTTTGGCCGTGCCGGCATGATAAACGTAAGTTTGTGGAGCGAGATCCGCTCCGGAGGGTAGGGTGATGACATCGCCTCGATGAAAATTTCCGGGATAACCTTGGGCCGCGATGACGACGCACAGCGCATAGTCCGATTTTACCTCAAGGGTGAAGTCGCGCAGTTGATGGGTGGCGGCGGCCCACAGGAGAGCGAGTAAATCAGTGGCGAGGCGCGGGAGTACGACTTGAGTTTCGGGGTCGCCGAAGCGCGCGTTATATTCGATCACGCTGGGGCCTGCGGGGGTGAGCATGATGCCAATGAAAAGCGTGCCGCGATAATGCATGCCTTCATCGGCAATGGCATTGACGGAAGGGCGGACGATTTCATTTTCGATTCGGGTGAGCAGGGCGGGGGTGACAACCTCCGCTGGAGAGTAAGTGCCCATGCCGCCGGTGTTGGGGCCGGTGTCGCCATCGCCAATCCTTTTGTGATCCTGCGAGGTGGGCAAAATTACATAATCTCGTCCGGAGACGATCACCAGCAGGGAGGTTTCTTCGCCAAAAAGACAGTCCTCGATAAGAATGCGGCTACCGGCTGCGCCGAATTTATTCCCCGCCAGCATGTCATGAACCGCGGCCTCCGCTTCAGCCGATGATTGGGCGACCACGACCCCTTTGCCTGCGGCTAATCCGTCCGCCTTGATAACGATAGGCACAGGGCGCGCGCGCAGATAGTCTAAGGCAGGGCCAATTTGCGTAAAAAATCCCGCGGCCGCGGTGGGGATTTTATATTTTAAGAGAATTTCTTTAGTGAAAGTTTTGGAAGCTTCGAGCCGGGCCCCATCAGCGGTTGGGCCGTAAACCGGAATCCCCACTGCCAGTAATTGATCAGCGAGCCCGAGGGATAGCGGCACTTCGGGGCCGACGACGACTAATTCAACGCGTTCGCGTTGGGCGAGAGCAACCAAGCCCGCAATGTCATCAACCGGTACGGCAAAGCAGGTTACGGCTGCCGCGATCCCCGCATTACCCGGAGCGCAGATTACCCGCGGCTGGGTCGGCGAGGCGGTCAGTGATTTGACGAGTGCGTGTTCGCGTCCGCCGGAGCCGACAACAAGAACAGATTTGGGCAAAGGCATCAGGGAGGTGTTAGCATTTAGCTCTCGGGCAACAAGACCTTACTGTCGCAAAATTGTGGTAAAAAATAATCACCTCGGCGGAATGATCTTGCCGGCAACATCATTCGATCGATTAAAGGACTTGCAGGGTCTTTCGATAGAATCTGACCACTTCGTCGGGATCGTCGGTGAAGAGAATATAATCGGCAATCCAGGCGGGCGCCCGTTTGGTGCGGATCATTTCTCGCAGTTGACGACGTAGGTCGCCCCAGAATTTCGAATTAAAGAAAACATAAGGCACGCGCGGCCGGATGCCGAGTTTGAGGTTGCACATCTCGATGCCAATTTC
>SXZN01000130.1 GCA_005787865.1 Opitutaceae bacterium
AAAATCTTCGGCGCTGTAACGTTTCGACCAGCCCGGCAAAAAAAGTCCGCGGGATAAATCAATGCGGTCCATGGCGGCGTGGTCATAGGCGAGGCCCCGCGTGCCATTCGCATGCAGGTGAGCGACGGCGGTCCGGCCCCAATCGAGGGGCATGAGATTATAGGTGATGATGATCTCGGGCTCCTCGGGGAAAACTTCCCGGAGGTGATCGAGGGTCTTAATATAATTTTCGATGTGCTCATCCCGCTCGGGGCGGCCCAGCTTCATCGCATCAGTCCAAAAAACACTCTCAATCGGTCCGAGCCCCAAGCCGTGTTCGGTCAGCTCGGTCCGGAGCAGTTGCAAATCCTCGCGCGACCAGACTTCCCCCGGGGGGACATGGCCCAGATGAGTCACCACGAGAGGCCGGGGCATCATTTGGCGCAGCCACACCAGCGGCACGCGGTCGGAATGGCCGTACCAGCGGAAGGAGGTTTGCATCAGAAAATATCAGCGATGAGCCGGCGAATTAATGAATTACTGAAAGGTTTACTGATTAAACTTTAGCGGCGGCGGCGACGAATTGCTGGGCGCGCGCCGTGATCGCGGGCCAATCGCGGGCCTTGAGTGCGGCGGCTGAGACGAGGGCGCTGCCGGCGGCGGTGGCGAAGGCGCCGGCTTTGAGAAATTCACCGACGGTCTCAGGCGTAACGCCGCCCGTGGGCATGACCTCGATCTTCGGGAACGGGGCTTTCACTGATTTAATATAAGCGGGGCCAAAAAATTCGGCGGGAAAAATTTTCACGATATCGACGCCGAGTTCCCACGAGGTATAAACTTCGGTCGGCGTGAGCGCACCACCCAGGACCGGCACGCCCAGCTCTTTGCACACGGCGATGACTTCGGGGCGCACGGCGGGGGTGACAATAAATTTAGCGCCAGCGGCGATGCCGGCGCGAGCCGTGGCGGCGTCGAGCACGGTGCCCAGACCGAGCAGGATATGCGGCAGCTCGCGGGAAACTTGGGCGCACAGCTCAAGCGCGCCCGGAGTGGTCATGGTGAGCTCCAAGCAATTGAGCCCCCCGGCCGAGAGCGCGCGGGCGCAGTCGAGCAGACTAGCTGGGCTATCGGCCCGAATGAGCGCGATGACTTTCTCAGCCTTAATTTTAGCGAGGATTTCAGTTTTGTTCATGGAAGGAAGGGAGCGGGAGTCACGAAAATGGGGTGATGAATTAAAATTATGTTCACGACCATCAAGGCGCGGGCGCGCTACTCAATATTTGCGCCTGTCATATCATGCTCCACCCGCCCACTTCGGCTTTTGGCGCAGATGGTAGAGGCGTTCACCGGCCTTGGGTTCGTAGAAAATTCCTCCGGCCTCGCGATTAGCGTAGTCGGCCGGGTTAATCGTGCGCCAGTCGCGGTAGCCGAGATTAATTTTTTTGCACATCGCTTCGGGGATCCCGGTGGCGAGAGTCACGCGGACGCGCGGAGTCTCGCGGCCGGTTTTCTCATCGTAGGTCCCAATGCCGTGCACGTGGGTGGAGTGGGCCATGGTCCCCCAAGGCTCGTGCTTAAATTTGTCCCACTGCTTCAGAAAATATTGCACGCAGTGGTAGCCGAGGCGCTCGATCATCTGGCCGTGGACGAGGGAGATTTCGTGGATATGCGGAGCGTAAATGATTAACTCCCCGCCGTCCGCCACGATGGGCTCCAGCTTGTACATGCATTTTCCGCCCACCCAGAGCTCATCATACATTTTCGGAGCGCACGACAGCACGGTATGAAAGGGCCGGTCTTTATAGGTGATGTGCAGCTCGCGGGAAAGTTCACTGGCGTCGTCCCAGGCCTGCTCTGGCGTGCCCGCGAAGAGGCCCGCGAGTTCGCCGTGACCGTGCACCACTAAACAAAAGCAGAGTTTGGGAACCGTGACCATGGCGCCGGCGCGATCGACTACTTTGCGGACGGCGGTCCATTTATTGCCGATGATCATCGGGTTGGTGACGACGGCGCCGAGCCAATGGAAGAAATTTAAAATGCCGGGGCCCGCGACCCCCGGGAAAAGATATTTATTGCCGCCAGAAAAACCGACAACTTCGTGGGGAAAGACAGGCCCGCAAATAATGATTTGGTCGTAGTCGAAGAGGCGCCGGTTGATGTGCACCGGCACATCCATGGCAAAGAGGCCACCGGAGAGAGTCTTAATATCCTCGGCGGGGATTGACCCAAGGTCGCGAAGCGCCGCCGGGTTGTCCCATTCGTGATTAATAAATTCTACGCTTTGATAAGTAGACGCGCGTTCCGCCGCGGTAATTTCCACGCGTTCATTGATGGCCTCCTCGGTCATCGCGGGGTGGGTACCGAGCGCGAGCATGACATCAAATTTTTTGGCGACGCCCGCGATTTGCGCAAAGAGTGTCTTGAACATTAAACCAACGGGCGCGGTGCGGGTGGCATCGGGGATGATGAGGACAATTCGTTGGCCGCGGTAGTTGGCCGCCGGGCAGGCCGATTGGACGAAGGCGCGCACCTGCTCAGCGGTGAGCGCTTGGCCGGTCGGCGCGAGGGAGCGATAGGAAGCGAGGGCCATGGTCAAAAGGAGGAAGTTCGGTCGGTGGCCTGATCGGCGCCAGCGGGTGTTAGCGCAACAGCCTTCAGGGCAAACCTACCGTAGCGCCATCCCTGCAATATCAAATCTGGATTACAAGTTCATTAGCGTTCAGTGGGCGGTTGCTCGCGGCGCAATGAGTCCGCCCATTTTAAAATTTCCGCTGAGGTTAGCCGCTAAAAGAGCCGTCGCTACCCGCGATTAGGCTCGGGCAGCGTTATCGCGTTAAGCAAAAGGATCCTTTCCGGCGGGCCCATTTGCCTTATGTTGAGCGGCATAATTTATGCATATTCACGATACTAGTACCGCGAGCATCGCTGCTACCTTGCCTACGGCGGCATTGCGCGCCGAGTTTCTCCTTAGTAATTTGTTTCAGGTCGGCGCGGTTAATTTCCATTATTGGACGACGGATCGCACCATTGTCGGGGCAATTGTGCCGGGCGCGTCGGTACTCGAGCTGCCTAATCCTCCCGAGGTGCGGAGCGCCTTTTTTCTCGAGCGACGGGAAGCGGGGGTGATCAATCTCGGTGGTCCGGGCACAATTACCGTCGACGGGGTCATCCAAACCCTCGCGTCGCTCGACGGTCTTTATCTGGGGCGCGGGACCAAGATGGTTTCTTTTGCCTCGGGCTCGGTTGAGCAGCCGGCGCGTTTCTATTTCCTCTCGTATCCGGCGCACGCGGTTTACCCGGTTCGACACGTCGCTTTTCAAGACGCCACGCCGGCTCGATTGGGAGCTGTCGCCACGGCGAATGATCGCACAATTTATAAATATTTTCACCCAGGCGCATTTCCAACCTGTCAGTTAGTCATGGGC
>SXZN01000019.1 GCA_005787865.1 Opitutaceae bacterium
CGGCGTCTATGTCTTGAGCAAGGTTGGTGAAAATTATAGATGGCGCCAAGATCGCCCCCTGCCGGCCGGACGATTATTTGCCAATGCTGTCACGATTGGCAAAAAAATCTACGCCCTCGGCGGCACCAGTGCCTTTGAGCCTTTTGATGCCATCGGCACCTGTTGCACGAGTCAGACCGCGGTCAACACGCTTTGGGTCCTTGATACCGCCGACCCCGCGCGGGAGTGGCAGCCCCTGACCGGCTATCCCGGCGCCGCCCGCTGGACCCAGACGGCCGCGAGCGCGGGTGCGTTCATCTATCTCTTTGGCGGCAGACAGAGCGTCGCGCAAAATACCCCGCCCACCCTATTCAATGATGTGTTGCGCTATGATACCGCGCATGACCGCTGGTCTCGGGTCGCCGACCTCCCCGCCGATCTGCAATCAGCGGCTCCGGTTAATGTCCGCGGTAAAATTATTTTGATTGGCGCAAAAAATATCGTGATGAGCTTCGATCCGCTTACGGCTCGTTTTTCCTCGGAGGCCGCCTTGCCCCAGGATGCCAGTGTCAGTTCCTTCGTCTGGATCGATCCCCTCATCGTGGGCGCCGGCGGCGAAAATAGTATTGAGAGTCCTCGGCGCCGCTCGGAGTGGACGTTTATGGGTCGGCTGAGCGAAAAATAAATTCCCCGATGATCCGCATAGCTCCCATTTAATTTTTATCCCGGGTCCGCCCGCCCAGCGCGACCAGATCTAACCCACCCTATCCCATGAAACGATCGCAACTCGATGAAATCCGTCCGGCCTACGAGAGAGATGGCTATGTTATTGTCCGCAATGTTGTCGCCCGCGACCGCATGGCGGCGGCAGAACAACACGTCCACGCGACCCTCGCCCAGCATCCGGGCGTAGCCTTCGACAAGCTGCATCAGATGCCCTTTTATCATACCGATCCCTTCTACCTGCAGTTGATTCGCCAGCCCCAGTTGCTCGATCTAGCCGCCCAGTCGCTGGGCCCGGACCTCGCGCTCTTTGCCACCGGGTATATTATCAAATCACCCAGTAGCAGCATGGCGGTGTTGTGGCATCAGGATGGCAGTTACTGGCCCTTGGAACCGATGAATGTCTGCACGCTCTGGCTAGCAATCACCGAATCGAAAATCCACAACGGCTGCATGCGGGTCATTCCCGGCACGCAACACATGGACTTGCAGGCGCTGCAGGAAAGAAAAGATCAAGCCAGCCTCCTCGGTAATAGCATGGATGAGTCGCTGGTCGACGAAGCTAAGGCGGTGAATCTGGAGCTCAATCCCGGCGATATTTCCATGCATCACCCGAACGTGATTCATGGCTCAAATTCTAATCAATCCGCCACTCAGTGGCGGCTCAACCTAGTCATTCGCGTCATCGCTTCGAGCACACGGATCACCGACCCGCAGTGGCCGGGCGTATTTCATTTGCGCGGGCAACGCCGCGAGGATGTGAACCGCTATTTGCCCGAGCCAATCTAAGTTGATCCCGCCTTGGCCGCCTGACTTCGGCGCCTAGCGCGCTTCGACTCAGGCTCTCAGCCTAAACTCTCGTTCATCTCATTCTATGAGTACCCCAGCTATATCCATCCCAGCCATGATCGCGGTACCAGCGGGTCAAGTAACTCTGGGCGTGCCGTCCTGTCCCCCGCGGCCCAATTTCCCGTGGATCTGGCCCACTGGGGCCGTGGCCGCGGTGGCGGCTTTTCAGCTGAGTCGCACGCACGTAACCAACGCTGAATATCACGCTTTTCTGGCGGCGACTGGCCACGCGCCGCCCAAACAACTTGAGCACCCTGACTTCAGCCACCCGCAGCAACCGGTCGTCGGGGTTTCATGGCATGACGCCACCGCGTACTGCGCGTGGCTAGCCCAAGCCACGGGTCAACCCTACCGTCTACCCAGCGACAGCGAGTGGGAATACGCTGCGCGCGGCGGTCGCGCGGGGACTATTTTTCCTTGGGGCGATGCCCTTGATCCGAGTCTGGCCTGCTTCGGCGGTCACGCTGCCCCCAAGCGGGTGGGCAGCTTCCCCCCCAACGGTTTTGGTTTATACGATATGACGGGCAACGCTTGGGCTTGGTGCAGCGATCGTTTCGAGGACGTGAGCGGCGGCCTTAAAGCGAGCAATCAGCCGACCGGCCAACCGACCGGCGGCAATCGGGTGCTGCGGGGCGGTTCCTTCATGTCGTGCCATTATCTGAATCTCTGGATCGCCTACCGCCACGAGGATCCCGTCGATCTCCAGCATGAGTCGATTGGCTTTCGCATCGCTCTTTAAATAACTCGGCCTTAAATTTTCACCTTTCCCCGTGCGACGTTCCCGCGGTAGACCCGACCGCAACTTTCATTAACCACCCTTTAGGAGAAATCACCATGCGCTTTGGAATTGTAGGGCAAGGCTCGATGGGCAAACGCCGCGTGCGTTGCTTGCTGGCCAACCAGGTGCCGGCGGAGCAAATCACCGTCTTTGATACGCGCCCAGATCGCCTGCAAGAAGCCCACGAAAAATACGGCGTCAACACCACGACCGATTTCACGGCCTTGCTGCAACAGCCAGCGTTGCAGGCCATCTTGGTTTCAGTCCCGGGCTTTTTGCACATGTCCTACTGCCTCGCGGCCGCGCGAGCCGGTAAACATTGGTTCTGCGAAGTCCCGCTCGCGATCAACCTCGAGGGTCTTGCTGAATTAAAAAAATTAACGCGGGAGCAAGGCCTCGTGGGCGCCCCGGGTTGTCAGGTTTTGTTTCATCCTCTCGGCCGCGCGCTAAAAGATTGGTCCATGAGTCCCCTCGGCGGTCCGATTCTCGCGGCGAGCTACGCTTGCGGCATGTACCTGCCCGAATGGCATCCGGCGGAGGATTATCGTAAATTTTACGCCTCCAATAAAAATTTGGGGGGCGGCAACCTTGACGTGCTGGCACAGGAACTGGTTTGGATTTGTGGGATTATTAATCGGCCGATCCAAGCGGTCACCTGCCGAGCAACTAAAACCAGCTCGCTGGAATTGGCGCCGGAAACCCCCGACCAGCAGGCGATCGTTATTGAATTTTCGGCCGGCCCGGCCTTGTCGGTGCACCTCGATCTGGTTGATCGCACGCATGAGCGCCTGATTCGATTCGCCACCGCCGATTCCACGCTCAAGTGGTCCACGCTGGAGCCTTGTCTTCAGCAATACGACGCCGCGGCGAAAGTATGGACCCGCTTGCCTCAACCTGATGGGTTTAATTATGAGACCTGTTATACGGCCGAGGTGGGTCAATTTTTACGGTGCCTTGATCACGCTGAACCGTGGCCAGTCACGCTAGAAATTGCCGAGCAAATCGTCCGCGTATTGATGGCGGTCGAGCAAAGCCGAGTGACAGGCCGCACCGTGGCCTTGACCGAAGTGTCAGCCTAGCTTTTACCCTTCCCTCTTTTCCTACCAACTCCTCCCCTCATGCGTACATCTCGTTATTTTTTAATTCTTATCGCTGGACTCAGTCTCGCCCTCGGCGTTCAAGCGGCCCCAACCAAAGCCTACACCATCGCGGTGGTGCCCATGGGCACGACGCATGAATACTGGAAAATGATTCATGCGGGGGCCTTGCAAGCCCAAGCCGAACTGCGCGCCTTCGGACTGGCGGTCGATATTATTTGGAAAGGCCCCCTGCGCGAAGATGACCGCGACCAACAAATCCAGGTCGTCGAAAACTTTATTGGCCGCCGAGTCAGCGGGATCGTCTTAGCGCCCCTCGACTCTCGGGCCTTAGTCGCCCCCGTGGAACAGGCCATGAAAGTGGGTATTCCGGTCGTCATCGTAGACTCCGGACTGCAGTCCTCCGCCTTGGTCAGCTTTATCGCGACCGATAATCGCGCAGGGGGACGACTCGCCGCACGGCGCCTTGGCACCTTGCTCCAGGGCCGCGGCAACGTGATTCTCCTGCGCGTGCAAGTCGGCTCCGCCAGTTGTGAAGAACGTGAGGCTGGTTTTCTCGAAGAAATCCAAACGGCTTTCCCTCAAATAAAAGTCATCTCCTCCAACCAACATGGCGGGGCTACGCGGGAAACCGCGCTCGTCGCTTCGCAGAATTTGCTCAATCGCTTCGGCGCGCAAGTGAATGGCGTGTTTGCCCCCAATGAATCCACCATGGCGGGCATGCTGATCGCCCTGCACGATGCCGGTCTCGGCGGCGGCAAAGTACAGCTCGTGGGCTTCGCCAATAGCCAAACTTTTGCCGCGGCGCTAAAACGCAACGACCTGCACGGTCTGGTGCTGCAAGATCCCGTAAAAATGGGCTACTTAGGCGTGAAGACGATTATCCAAGTCCTCCAAGGGGAAAAAGTCCCCGCGTTAGTCGATACCGGTGTGCGCATTGCGACCATCGAGAATCTTAACGATCCCGCCATCGCTTCGCTCCTACCTCCGGCGCAACCCTAACTGGCTCTGCTGGAAGAGCGGGCAAAGGTTCGGGCACCCGCGGCGTTGCTTCCGAGCGGATGGATGATCGCTGGAAAAAACAAATTGATTGCAATAAAGCCAGCGTAGCCGCGCGCTGCGGCTGTGCATGAACTGATCTACTCCTCGACAACGGTAAAACCGATGACGCCGGAAAATATTTCTGCGCTACTGCTGAAATCGAAGACTTACAATCAGGCCAATGCGATTACCGGCTGCTTGTTATATTACGGTGATGAGTTCATCCAGCTCATCGAGGGCGATCAAAAAACCGTGCAAGACTTGTATCAGCGCATAATCAAAGGCCCGCGCCACACTGATATTATATTTTTAGGCGAAAACCACATCGAAGAAAGAACCTTTGCTGATTGGAACATGGCCTACCTCAATTCTGCTGAGAATAATGAGTTCGATAAGCCACTTTTTGTCAGAAATATGCTGACACTCAGCCAGATGATCTCGGGGAAAACCCGCGGAACGAAAGCTTTCTGGTATATGGCGAAGCAGTTGCTGCAAAAATAGCCCTCGCGCGGCTACTATCGGGCCCAAGATAGGCGGTCCTTGCCGAATTTCAGCGGAGAGGAAGCCGGCCGAATGTCTACTCACTGGGTCACTTTTGCGGCCCCACGCTATTAGGACAAGAAATCGCCCACTACGATCGCAGATAATTACCAGTCAGCGCGACTGCTCAGCTCCGCGCGGAAACCTGAATGCCGTCGATGATTTCCCGCGCCTTGCGGCGATTCAAATCATCGGCGCGATCAGCAGCCGTGAAGAGATCAATCAGCCACCAAATCCCGCAACCCCCGAGGGTCAGGTACTTTAGAATACCCAAGGTCATATCTCCGAGCCAAAAACGATCGTAGCATAAGATAGCCAAAATAACGACGGTGCCGCGCTCTTTTTTTTCAGAGGAGTATTGCTGATTAAAAATCATTCTTTGGGTGTCCGTGAGCGACTTGGACATTTCGGCGAGTTCGAGAGCATTGAGTTCGGCCATAAGATTTATTTTTTTTAAATTATTACTAAAGAATGCAGGTAAAAAAGCTTTAGTCAACTGCCAAGCAATAAGCCCGGTCACTGGGATAATGAGCCAATTCATAGTCAGCGCTTCCGTAAAATGTCCGCGCATGAGATGAGCGCCAGCCCGCGAGAGACCGCACCCCCAGCATTCGTGTTGGAAGATCAGAGTCCACAAACAGGGCAAGCCCCCCGACCCAGTCAACGGGTCAACCATCAATCCATACGCGACCAAAACACTGAGCAGTGCCAAAGCAGTTAACCGACGATTTGTTACGAATCTAATAATGAGCAGCAAAAAAATTATGAAGTTAGCGCTAAGGCAACTCTTCCGCCAGTCGCTGCGCGGCCGCCTCCGCTTGATGTTTTTCTTGATCGGTCATATTTTGCTCCACGAGCTCCAAAATAATCTGCGGGGTCATCAGCACACCCTTCCCTTTTATTTGGTAATTTTTACTAGCGACTAAATTAAACCAGGCATGCGCTTGGACGATATCCAGCGGAGCCGGCTTATTGATCCAATCAAAAAACTCTGTCACTGTACGAAATGGTCGGGGTGAAGCCGGTTTGTCCGCTAACCGCCACCATTTCTTCGCTTCTCTTTCGTTGGCGGCTAGGCCCTCTCGACCATCGAAGAGGATAATACCCCACCAGGCTTGGGCCTTGTGATGACCACCCTTTGCGGCGAGCCGCATCCACTGGGTTGCGGCCGCCTCATTCTTGAGCGTGCCCTCACCGGCGAGACAAGCCTGCGCCAAACGCCATTGAGCTTCTGCATTATTACGTGCCGCGGCTTTCTTAAAGTATTGAACCGATATCACCGGATTTTTTTCCACATGATTACCCTCTGCGTACCATTCGCCGAGGAGCAAGTGCGCATCCGGTTGATCTTGGCCGGCCGCTTTTTGCAACCAAACGAGCGCCTAAGCATGAGCCGCTTCCACCTGCCCAACAAAATTATTGAGATCCAAGGTTGTCAGAAATGAATAGGTCACCCCTAACTTAAATTGAGCGACCGCGTCACCCTGTTCGGCCGCCACCCAGCATAGATCGACCATGATCGAATAATCCAAGGGGACCAGCCCAAAACGGTAGAGCATGCCTAAGTTAAAACCAGCCGACAGGTCGCCTTGCTTTGCTGCGGCGCGGTACCACTTGATCGCCGGCGGCAGATCTTTGGTAACCACTTCCCCCTGCGCATAAGCATAGCCGATACAGAGCTGAGCAGTGAGATCGCCCTGTTCGCCCGCTTTAATCCGCGCCGACCAAACTTCAAGGCCAGAGGCTGCCCAGCCGATTGGCGTCATCAGTCCCAGCAACAGGATTATCTTACACTGCACCTGCTCATTATTGATCGCTGAGCAAAAATGTCAAACGAGGATCTCCTGCGCCAACGCCCCGCTAGAGAGTTGATAGATCGATTGTTAAATCACTAAACCGGACCCGCTCGACATGACGCAGCAGGTCACTTTTAGCCGGAAAATCTTTTTGGGTGATTTTAAATTCTTCGCCCATTTTAACAATCGCATAGGCCGACCGCGCTAAAGGATAGACTGCCACATCTTCCCCACCGCGACCATCGACCGTCGCATCAGGATCGCGGCTCTCACGAAATATAATATCATCACCCTCAAAGGTCCGAATGTTTTTACTCTGATTGCGCTGGGCTACTACCACCGGCTTGCGATAAATTTTGAGCACATCGAGTTCAGTCGCGATTGACGCTAAAATCACCCGGGCCGGCAAACCTGGACCAGCTCCGGGCACCGAGGCGAAGGCTAAAAAATTCCAAAGCCCTTGCGCATTAGCGTAAGCAATAAAACGGCAAGGCTGATTAAAAGTATAGGGATAGCGCTTGCTGAATAAATTCTGCACCTGCGTACTCCACTGATTAAATTCTGCACTCAGCGCCTGATATAAACGCCCGGTGCCATCATTCAAGAGCACCTTCGATGCGTTAGTGATTGGTTGGGCGGAGTAATCCGGAATATTCGCCAAAAAATAAGTCGTAATACCACTGCGATCAATGGACCGGCGCTGCATCGAATAATCCACCTCTCCACCCACGGGGCTATACTCAGGATTGAGATCATCGGTGCGATCGGTAAAGCCTCGGCCGCCACCATCATTTTGCAAAAGCTGCAACATTGCGAGGCCCTCGGGCCACATGGAGGTGCTCGCCAGAATATCTAAATGACCATCTTGATTAAAATCATCGGTCCACACTCGCGGTATATGCGTCACCCACTTTCCCCAATAACTACTCTTATTTTGATAAGCCATTCGCGCCGAAAAATACGGGAGTAATGGATCGCCCCGCGGGATTAATTGATCCGTCGTCCAATCAAATAATCTGATGCTAAAAAAATTCCGGTCATGCTTGGTCACATCGGCATAATCCTGGGCCGTATAGTTCAAGGGTGCACTATCCCCCACGACCAGCACGGTTGATCCGTTGCCCACAAGATCCGCTGCCGTGGCACTCATGCCCCCACCCGGAACCACTAATTCATGCGGCGTAATTAAACCAGCTGGGGTCCAAGTATAATAAGGATTACGCAGGGCGGGAGGAAACATACCCCGAAATGGAAAAGCAGTTCCAAAGGACATGGTGACGATCGTCGGCTTGCCTCGGCGGGTGACTAACTGGGCATCGTGCGCTATCACCTGATCCGCGATCGACCCGCGACGAAAATGTTGGGGGCCTTCGCTCAGTAAAACTGTGCTTGGTTTGGCAATGAAAGGACTCTCATTATGGGCGAGGAAAACCAAATCCTCGAGGTTGTCTTGATTCAGATCGGTCACGATGAGCGTGTTACCGCCATTCGTCCGTTGTGAATCCACATATCTATCCGTGGCTATCCGCAAATGCCCATCGGTCGTTTGATCAAGCAGGATAATATCGATCGGCATCGTATCTGCCCCCGCGGGATTCTTCTCCCAATCCACCCCGCTGTAGGCCCAGGCCGTCAGCGCAATGCCCTCGCTGCGCGCGGCACCAAGCGGCAACACCGCATAGCCAGCAATAATCGGCGAAGCGGGATGATCGCTCGGTGTCGACACTGCCACTGGGCTCCAGAGGCCTAGGATATTAATTTTATCACTCACATCCGTCGGAATCACACTGATTGTTTTTACCTTAAGCCGCAGAGCGGTAGCGGCAGAAGCTTGCGCTGGATCCATCGCGGTCAGCCGCAGAATGATCGTCCCCCCATCACTCGCTGCCGGAGTCCCCGTGAGTACTCGGGTGAGCCGATCAAAAGTAAGCCAGCGCGGCAAAGGCTGCCCGTTATCCAAAGCCGCCGATAGAGTTAGTGGATCACCATCGGGATCACTAAAAATATTCGCCGGAATAACGAAACGAAAAGCAGCACCTTCGCGCCCTTCTTGATCCTCGATCAGGTTAACGACCACGGGAGCGCGATTGCTGATCACGGGACTTGTGGTCCGCGGCGCTGACTGGCTTTTTTGACAGCCACCTAACCCTAATAGCAACGCCAGGGCCGCACCGACGCATGCCAGATTAAGCCGTCGAACGCGATGAGCTGCACGCAGATTGATTAAAACCAACGTAGAACTATTTATGCTCATGCAGAACCGTATCCACCGCGAGCCCCGCGGCTAAGAGCAGTAAATTGATGGTCGGATCAGGCGCACCGTTGATGCGAATCAAGTAATTATCAGCGCCGGTAAAAAGCTCCTGCCCGAGCCCGGTCCATTTCTTGGTGATAATACCCAGCTCAGTGTCACCGCTGAGAAAGCGAAAATTCCACCCCGACCAATCCCCTTTCACCGTCGCAATCTCCTGCCCGTCCGCAGAGCAAACCTGGAAAGCACTTCTAAAGAATCCGAATTTTGATTTGAGCCAACCCAAGGACTGACCCTGCGCATCCCTGATTTCTACCTTAGCCCGAAAGAACATAAAACTCCCGCGGCGCATTGAAAAAAGCAACTGCTGGTTCGCGGGCCCGACCCCAGCATAAACCGCAATTTGCGTCGGCATGATATTCTTACCGATCAACGGGCGCAGATACTTAACCCAACGACTAATCTCTTCTCTAGCCTCCCCTATTTTCGTTTTCGAATCTGGGTCTAAAATATCATAGACATCACTTAATTTGAGCAGCCCGACTTTTTCGCGAACTAAGTATTGTTGGCGGTTGAGCATCAAAGAGGTACTGATCGAAAGCGGCTCACTATGAACTGACCATCTTAAATTTCGGCCACCAGCAGCCACGGCCACCGCCAAGAAACCCAAGACCTCCGGATAATGTGTGACATATTTCCCACTCAGCTAGCCTGAAAATAGCTTCCGCGTTGCCAGTGATACCTTCCCGCGTTTCATTGACAGCCACTTTTCTAATCCATGCCTGCGCACCCCCAGAAGCTTACCCCGATTCCCGACCCCGCTGATCCGCAACTGTTGGCGTACCTTAATCTCAAGCTACACGAGATTGGCCAGCCCAGCGTGACCCTCCCAGCGGGCGATGGACTTTCCAGTTTAGTAGACCATTTCCTCACGCTCAGCCGCGAAAAAGACCGCGCGCTGACCCGTCACCTTTGCCCCGTTGACCAGCGCATTCAGGATTTTATTACCGACTATCTTCAAGGGACTGACCTCACTCCGCGCCTGCCGGCTACGACCCTGGTGCTCGATCGCCCCGGCCTAGCGCGCGCGTTGTCGCTGCCGCCTGGGTGTGATGAACATCATAGCAGCATTCTAGCCTCGGTGCGCGTGCGCCAAGGCCTCCTGCACAATCCCCGCAGCGATCGCCGCACCACTTCCGGAATTTTCCACGTCGCGGAGGGCGGCCTGCCTATTCCTGATGATAAAAAAGCGGTGCCCGCGGCCGTCTTTGGTCGGCTGCTGGCTCACGCGCTCAACCCGCCAGCCGAACTGCTCCGCCTCCCTTTTACCGCCGGCGCGCCCAAACCGGCCGAGTGCTTCGTTTCGCTCCACCTCCGCCCCGTCGTCGTGCCAGCCGTACCCGGTTTCAGCCCAGTGCGGGCGATGGAAACACGTTTCTTTGTCCCGGGCGCGCTCGTCGCTAATTTGGATTTCATTGAAAGTATTTTTGGTAACGCGGGTGATCCCCATCTCCCAGAAAATGACGCCGGCCTCGATCCCGCCCACTGGACCGGCCACACCGGCTGCATTATCCTAGCGACGCACCTGAACAACTTAACTAAACGCGAGCTCGGTCTTCCCGCTCACGCCGATGCGACCGAGCGGCAACGCCGCGATGGCATGTGCTGGCTTCAGCCCGATGAGCTCTACAACGATGGCGGCGCCTTCAAACTTACGGCCCGCACGGCCGGGGGCGTCATTGTCACTTTCATCTCGGATAATTATTTTGGCTACTGCAAGAAAGAGGTAAAAACCCAGTTGACTTTTGCGGCTAACTTACTGGGTAGCGCCGAAGAAGAACACGCCGGTGGCGCCATTGTTTTTCCCAGTTACGATCAAGGTGAAAACTTTCAGCTCAACCCCAACCTGCCCGAGGTAAACCACACCTTAGCCGAAGCGCTCGTGCTCCTTGGCGACCGCGCAGAACTTCAGCCTGGTGGCTGGGCCCGCGATCAAGTCTTCTCTAATATTTTTTACGTCCCCGCTGACGCCCGCTTCGATTTGCGCACTCAAATAATCAGCTGGCATGACGCCGCTGCTAGCGCTCAGAGCATCAAGCTTTTGCCCGGCTTTACCTACGTGCTCCCCTCGGGCTATAAGGTCGAAATGTTTAAACCCGAAGCCAGCCGACGCTGGCTGTTGCGCGGTACGGCCGCGGAAGGCCTCCTCTGTCACAAACCGTGCACCGTCTCGGGCGGCGGCAAATCAGAAATCTCCAAGCCCATCGCGGATGCCATGTTCACCGGCCCGGTATTCGTCAGCGACCTCGCTCACGATCTCGACGTCGTCGAAACCATCCTGCAACGCGACTATACGAAACGCTTCCGCAATCCCCTCCACAACG
>SXZN01000131.1 GCA_005787865.1 Opitutaceae bacterium
CGCCTGCCGGATCCACCACGTAGCGTAAGTAGAGAATTTATAACCGCGTCGGTATTCGAATTTTTCGACGGCTTTCATCAGACCCATGTTACCCTCTTGGATCAAATCGAGAAAAGAGAGACCACGGTTAGTGTATTTCTTGGCGATCGAGATGACGAGGCGGAGGTTGGCTTCGACCATCTCCGTTTTGGCCTTATGGGCCTCCCGGATAAAGCCACGCGCGGTTTTAAGGGTGTCTATCAGGCCCTGGGGCGTGATGCGCATATCAATCTCGAGGTGCTTGAGCTTCGCGTTGACCGCGCGCACATCAATCGCCGCATCTTTTTTAGATTTTGGATGCTTCGCCCGATGTAAATCATGGAAGCATTTCTCGACCTCTTGAATTTTCGGCCGCAATTCGATCAGGAAATCCTCAAACACTTTCAATTTGAAGAAATATTTAACGTAGCTCGCGCGCAGGACGTTATCGCGTTTTTTGAAGCGAATAATCGCGTTCTTCCGAGCTTTTTCATCGCGAGCTTTCAGGGAATCATTCCAAGCTTCCGTGGCGATCTCGTCGTTGCTCCGAGTGATATCAACCAGCTTCTGGAGGTTTTTGAAATAGATGTCGCGGCTTTCGATTTTTTTATCGATGACCAGACGATCAAAACGCTCCGTGCGGAGCAGGAGTTTCTCGCCAAGATTAGCGAGATGCTTGCCGACGGGTCCGAGTGCAAAAAGCGCGGCTAACGCATTGATCTCTGCGGTCTCGATGCGCTTCGAGATTTCGACTTCCTGTTCGCGGGTCAGCAGGGGGACTTGCCCCATTTGCTTGAGGTACATGCGGACCGGGTCATCGAGAATATCATTGTTTGAAGTGCGGGACTCTTCTTCTTCCGCCTCTTCTTGCCGCAGCTTGTAATTTTCAACTTCATCAGGATCGAGTATGTCGATTTCCAGATTCTGCAGAATGGAAATGACGTTTTCGATATCCTCCGGATTATCGACTGACTCGGGGAGCGCTTCGTTAATGTCAGCGTACGTGAGGTAGCCCTGTTCTTTGGACAGGCGGATCAGGTAGCGGATTTTTTCGTTAAGATCGCCAGAGAGATTTTCGAGAGCCTTTTCCTTGAATTCCTTGGTCGCGTCGGCGGTGGCCGCGAGTGGGGCGCTATGCTTGGTGGGCTCGGGATGTTTCCCGTGGGCCAAAGTTGAAGGCACGAACGCTGGTGCAGTCGCGGCCGGTTTGGCGTGGGCGGTAACCGCCTTCACCAATTCTTGAGGCTTGGGCGCAGGGGGTGTATAGGGTTTTTCGTGAGCCTTGCCGGCGGGGGCAGGGGCATGCGATTTGACCGGCGCCTTTTTGGGGGCGGATTTGGGAGTGGGCTTGGCTTGCTTGGGATGGCTCGGCATAACGTAAATGATGGCTTCCTCTATGAGTTAGGATAGATCGGCTGACAATAGCAGCAAAGTCAGGAATCGAGGGTGAGCTTTGGCGGATGTTGCAGCTGTCGAATGATTTCGGCACGCTGTTTCAAGAGTGACGGAAGCTGACTGTCAAGGTCCGCGCCTTTAGTGGCTATTTCAAGTTCTATTTGCCGCACCTTGGGCTCAAGAAATCGTCGCTGCATGGAGCGTAATCCCTCATTTGCCATTTTTGCTAAATCATCATCGCCAGCCACTTCAAAAAGCAGGGAAGCAATGAGCGACTTTTCTGCTTCAGTCTCAAGGATTTGGTCAAGTTGTTCGCGACCAGCCCAACCGTTGTGAGCGGCCTCGGCCAAAATACGATCGAGGAGCAGGCCAGCTGGTTGTGATTGGTCGATCCATTCATGCGGCAATTGGCGAGCGAAGGCGTGCAACAGCGACTCATGGTGAAGGCAGAGAAAAAGTAAGTGGGCCTCGGCGGCTTTGGTCGAGGGGCCTGCGCTGAGGTTCACCGTTGGGGTGGCGGCGCTATGCGCGGGAGCAAAACGTGGACCGCTGCCGCGCAAAAGATAGGCCCGTAAGTCGCGTTCTAAAGCTGCTTGGGGCACGCGCAAATTTTGCGCGATCTCGCTGAGAAAAGACATGCGCGTTACGTCAGAGTCGGTTTGGGCAATGATCTCGTAAAGGGCCGTAGCCGCGCGCGATTTTTGTTCAGCCGAAGCCGTGGCGGCTTGGGGCAACAAGGATTGGCACGCAAAGGTCATGGCCGAGCAGGAGCTTTGCTTAACAGCGTCGTAGGCAGCCAAGCCGCGCTCCAAGAAAAGGAGATCAGGGTCCATTTTTTCAGCACCAGCCAACAGCAAGAAGCGAATTTCCAAGCCCGCTTTCAAGGCCATGGGGAGAAAGCGTAGCGCAGCTTTTTGCCCCGCGCTGTCACTATCAAAAAAACATTCTACTTGCGGATGGTAGCGGCGCAGCAGCGCCAACTGCCCTTCGGTAATCGACGTGCCTTGCGGGGCAATTGCCGTCCGCAGGCCTACGCTCCAACAGCGGAGGGCATCCAGTTGTCCCTCGACGAGCACGAAGGGATGTCCGTCCGTGGCGTGACTCCGCGCGCGGTCGAGATTAAAGAGCAAATTGCTCTTCGTGAAAATAGGTGTTTCCGGTGAGTTAACATATTTAGCCTCGCGGGCCGGATCATCCGCGGGGGTTAATTCCAGTTGCCGAGCGGTGAAGGCAACGATGCGACCTTGGTGGTCTCGAATCGGAATCATCAGCCGCCCGCGGAAGCGTGGGCGCAGCGCGCCGATGGTGAGCAGGGCCCCTTCGCGGGTGAAAAACAAGCCACACTGGCGCAAGGCTTCCTCGGTAAATTGGCGCTTCCACAGGGCCGCGGCGAGTCCGCTATCCTCAGGCGGGGCGAACCCGATTTTAAATTCCTCGGCCAATTCGAGCGTGAAGCGGCGATTTTTTACCCAATAAGTACGAATGAATTCTCCATGAGGCGTCGCTGCCAAAAAAGCTTGCCGATAATAATCTGCCGCGAGGTCGTGGATATCAAAAATTTCCTGGCGCAATGAACGCGTCTCGGGCGAGGGTCCCCCTGAGCCCGCTTCGTACTCTAGGGTCACCCCAAAGCGCTGCGCGATCGCCTCCACCGCTTCGGTGAATGGGAGGCCCTCGGTCTCGATCACAAAATTAATAACGTCGCCGGCTTTGCCGCAGCCAAAGCATTTGTAGAAGCCCTTGTCAGCGGAGACATTGAACGAGGGCGTTTTCTCTGAGTGAAAAGGACAGAGTCCTTTGAAGCGCCCACCGCCGGCTTTTTTGAGCGTCACTACCCGGCCCACGACATCGTGGATGTTAACGCGATTTTTTAGATCGCGCAGACTGGAGGCTTTAATGACGGGCACCGGTTAGCTCTAATAGTCGAGCCGCAGGTTCGCCGAGCCTAAAATCAGCCAAGTGGAGAGCGGTGGCTGCGTCGCGCCGGTCGGCGGGCACCGATCACCGTCATAAAAGCCAAGTGAAAATACCATCCGGGCCGTGCTCAAAAATAATCCACTTTAAGATTAAACTTTTAACCGTCGTTGGGGTCTGTCACGTTGCGCCGCTTTAATGCTGATAAGATCGGTTTTATTTTTATGCGCTTTCTCCCCTTACTCTCGATTGTTTTTATCGCTCTGCTTAGTGTGCTCCCTGCTTGGGCGGCGCCTAAAGTCACGCCGTCTGCTCCGGTGTGGGAGCATCGCCTCGTAGATTTTAGCGACGCTGATTATCGTTATGCCGTGGAGCAATTATTACAGGATTTTGAGCGATCATCTGGTCGGCAGCTTATCCCGCGCGCCAAGAAAAAAGTTGGGCTAAAAATTTATGCGGATTCTGGTCCGGGCTTGGCGACTCCCTTTGGCTTGGTGCGTGGCCTGATTGTGGCGCTGGAGAAGCGGGGCTTTGCCCGCGAAAATGTTTTTCTTGTCGGCCTCAACCCACTGCGGTTGCGACTCACCGGTTATTTGCCTTCGTTTTCAAGTGGGACGGTGCCGTTTCCTGGCCATCCCGTTTATGTGCTCGAGTCTGGAAAATTTTATGATCCGACCTGGTTTTATGATAGTCCGTTGCCGTCACGCTTTGATCCGGTGACCAATGATCGCGCGGTGGAAGCAGCCGCGGGGGGCAAGTCGACCACGACGACGGAGGAAGATCGCAAAAGTTTTCTGGCGACACCGCTTTTTCTGGATGCCGATTTTTGGATTAATTTACCCGTTTATACGGATCATCCGATTCTCGGAATTAATGGGGCGCTGGTGAATGCCACGCTTTGGAATGCCAGCAATACCTTCCGCTTCTTTAAAAGCCCCGCCACCGCCCCGGCGGCCGTCGCCGAAATGGCCGCGATTCCTGAGCTGCGCGAAGGGTGGGCGCTCAATATTGCCAGTCTGCAGCTTTATCAGTTTATTGGCGGACCTTACTTTAATTCACTCTACACCAATTCAGAGCCGCAGCTTTTGATGAGTGCGGATCCAGTTATTCTAGACGCCCTCATGTTGCAGAAGCTTAATGCGGCGAGAAAGAAGGCGGGCTTTGAGCCCATCTCAGAGGACGACGCCCGTATGCTTGATTTTGCGCAACAACTCGGGGTGGGCACAAACAATCCTGCGCATGTCGTGTGGCAGCGCTCAGGCGGCAGTTCGCCTTAACGCGGAGTGATCGTTAGCCTCCGGTCGCGCGGGTGCGCACGGGGACATGAACTTCAAAGCGCTTCATGAAAAACGGAACGAAAGGTGCATTCCAGTACACTGCGTAAGGTTCACCGGCGGCGGCTAAGTCCGGCTGGGTGGCTACCCAGGCGAGTAGCTTAGTGCGTGCCTCAATAAAATTTTCACGGGTGTAGCCCCCTCGTTCGCCGCGACTCGCGACTCGCCTTGGAGGCACGGTGATTATTTCGACCCCCGCTTCGTTCCCGGCTAATTTATTTTGTTCAGCCGGTGCGACCCAGAACAACATCGCGGCCCTCTCGATGCGGGCTTCGACCGGCGTGGTCATGGCGATTTTGTGTCGCGAGATGTAGCGGAAAAGCGGGCTGAAGAGATTATCTGCGCCGTCGAAATAATTACCGCGCCCAGCTGCTTGGAGCAGGATACCAGCGGGTAAGGTTTTAACTTCGTTGCGGTCTGGCGGAGTCGGGGGGAAAGCGGCTTGGGCGGACATGGCAAGAGGGAGGGTGCAGAGGCTAAGAATTAGGCTAAGTTTAAGCATACCGCAGCGAAAACAAATTTGCTCTAAAAGCAACTGGCGCTGTCCGCTGAAAAATCCCCTTGAAGCAGGGCCCGCGATGCGCGCATCTTCTGGGCATGGTTTCTGCCGATTATCTCCCTTTACTTATTCAAGTAGCGCTCGCCGCCGCCATTACCGTGGGGGTGGTCATGGCTAGCCAATTAATCGGGCAACGCTTTCGGCCGAACGCGATTAAGGACACTCCTTATGAGTGCGGGGTGCCGAGTGATGGCAGTACGCATACGCGCTTCGCGGTTAAATTTTACGTCACGGCGATGCTGTTTCTCTTGTTTGATATTGAGGTCGTTTTTCTGATTCCTTGGACTTTTGTCTACCGAGATTTTCTCGCTAACCATATTGCGATTCTTTCCCCCATGCTTTTCTTTTTGGGCGTCCTCGTCTTGGGCTTATTTTATGAGTTCAAGAAGGGCGCGCTGAATTGGGAAAAATAGCTCTGCGCACGGCAAAATTAAACCATGCGGTTAGATCGTTATATTTCGCGGGGTCGGATTCTTGATCTCGGGAGCGCGGACATGGAGGGGGCCCTCGTTGAATTGCTCAATCTCACGGTCGAGCGTTTTCCTGATTTGCATCGAGATAGTCTCTTGAAGGGCTTGCTGCGGCGGGAAAGCACGATGACCACTTACCTTGGCCTCGGGGTAGCCATGCCGCACGTACGGGTCAAGATGGGCCGGCGCTACGTGCTGGCGGTCGGGCGGAGTCATTATGGGATCCGCTACGATGGGGCGATGGAGAACGAGCCCGTGCGGCTCGTCTTCATGTTGATTGCGGATGAGAAAGCCCGCGATTATCTGCAAGTACTGGCCGCGTTGGCGCGCTTGTTGAAGGAGCAGGATTTCGTCGATAGTCTGGTGCAGGCCCCAGACCTGGAAACTCTCTACGATCGCCTTTTTATCGGGTTCGGCGGCATTGCGGCCAAGGCGGTAGCCGCTCCGCAAAGTCGCGTTAATCGAGTGGTCCTGCGCGAAGCGGAAAAAATCGCGCGCGGCAGTGATTGCACTGGCTTGATGGTGTTCGGCGATACCTTTACGGGAAATTTTGAATCGCCGGCCTGGAAGACTTCGCTGAAAACAATTCTCGTCACCCGCAGCTTAACTGATGCAGAGGATCACCCCGCTAAATTTACTGAGACCATTCAGGTGCGCTCCTTTTCAAGTCAGCGCATGGCTCAATTGCGCAGCGCGGTGCTCGTTGGTCTCACGCGTGGACTAATCGTATTTAACGATCGGATTTGCTGTGTTGGTGGGATGGCTGGCAGTAACCAGTTTGATACCATTGTGGTCGTCGACGTAGAGAAAGAATTTCAAACCTTGCTGACGGGGCAGGCTGATTTGTTACCAGGGGACGTGAAGCCAGAAGTGCTGGAGCGGGTCATCGCGGTAGCCACTGAATTAGCGGTCGAAGGCCGCGAGGGCCGGCCGGTCGGCTGTCTGTTTGTGGTGGGGGATAGTGAAAAAGTTGATAAATTGACCAAGCCGCTCGTGCTTAATCCATTTTATGGCTATAAGGAGGAGGATCGGAATATTCTTAATCCTTTCATGGACGAAACCATCAAGGAATTTTCCTCCATCGATGGCGCTTTTGTTATCAGGGGTGACGGGGTGGTGGAATCGGCGGGCTCACTTATTCAAGCAGCGGACTATAATCACAATTTGCCGAGTGGGCTGGGTTCACGTCATGCCGCCGCCGCTGCCATTTCCGTAGCGACCGATTGCATTGCCCTCGTGGTTTCTTCCAGTTCGGGGCAGGTTACTTTATTCCGCCGTGGGGTTATGATGGCGTTGACCGAAAAGCGAGTCAGCGCCTAGCGCTGAGCGCGGGGGTTCGGCTCGTTTTCAATATTACGCCTCGGGAGCCGAGCGGGTTTTTCGTAGTCTTTTCGCTGACAGTTTTTTAGCTACTAGCGTGAGCGTCAGCTGGGGGGCTTCAGGCCGAATTTTTGCGGGCACTTCAGATTTAGGTTGCACGCTCCGCCTGCGCGGCTTTGCTCTCGACCCTTACACCTCATTAAAGCCATGCAAGAAACTGTCACCCTAGAATGCACTGAAGCCCGCAAAGAAGGTAAGCCACCTTCGCGCTATCTCACGAAGCGTAATAAGAAGACCGTCACCGAGCGCATCGAGAAGAAGAAGTACAATCCCTTCCTCAAGCGCCACACGCTCCACAAAGAAATCAAGTAAGGCATTTTTTGATTAAAATTTTAAGGCCGGTTCCTCGCGGACCGGCCTTTTTTTGCGAGTCATGGGCGCCTAGCGTTGTCCTCAGAGGTGATGGCCTCCGTTGGGGCTCAGCACCTGTGCTGCCGTGATCAACTAAAGGTCGGACTTAAGCGTGTGGGGCCGTGCTATCCACTCTTCGGGCTCGTCGCGCCGCCCGCCAGCCATCCCGATGTTTGCGGATCCAATCGAGCAGAGCGCGTTCAAAGCCGATATCGTGACCAAGGCGTTCAGACTCGATCCACTTATGCCTTAAAATTTCTTCCCGCTCAGCGAGAAATTCTTGGTAAAGGCTCGATTGTTTGACAAACTCGCTGCTGCCATCATCGTTCTCTTTAGTTAAGGTCGTCATGGTCAGGCCAATTATTTTAGCGGCTAAAACAACCGAAAGTGAGGGGCGCGATTATCTGAAATAGTCCCTGCAGCGATGTCATGTATTTCGAACCTAGATGTTTTGCCGCATTCGTGTCAATCTACCTCCGCGTTCTTCTATGTCAGAATATTGTCCCGATGCTGGATGAATATTCAACCGTGCGCGGGTTCGCATTGACGGCTGGATCAAGTGGGGTAACTTTTCTTTAACACCCTGTTGTGTTCGAGGTGCTCCACCAACGCTCTTTGCCTTTGCTATAATTTGGGAACCGCTGACAGGCGGACTGATGTCAGGCCGTAAATCGGAAGACAGGAGGTCCGTCGGGTGGTGCCCACCTTTAACTTAAAAAGGACATGAGCTCCGGAGTATACGGCACGAATGGAGTGTTATTTTTTTAATCCCACCCACTATGGAAAGACTACCCTACTACCAACTGTTACACATTTTCTCTCTGCTCGTGCTGACGGCGCACACTTTCATGGCTTTTGGAAACCCAGATCCCGCCAACCGCAAGCGTACGTTAATGGTTACCGGTATCGCTGCTTTACTGATGTTCGTCAGCGGTTTTGGGATGCTCACCATCCAGAAAATCCCCTTCGCGACGGGCTGGGTACTGGTAAAATTCGTTTGCTGGCTAGGCCTAGCTTCTTTGGGCGGCATCGTCTACCGGAAAGCTCACTTGCGGGGCGCGCTAAGTCTCGCGGCGCTTTTGCTCCTGCTTGTGGCGGTGGTGATGGTCTATCTTCGTCCGTTCTGAGGATCGCCTGCAGCCATCAGCCCGTTAGTTGATGGCTTAACTCCACCGCGGGGTAAACGGGCTCACCTAGCCCGGTCGGGGGATTTTTGCTCTGGATGAAATTCACCGACATCGCGGGAGTTTCTGTTGAGCGCAGCCGTGGTTAAGCATTAAAAGTACTTTGCATAATGAGACCGCGGTCATGGGTTATTTCCTGCAACCAAGCCATGCTGATATTATCGATAATAGAGCCCTGCACTCGGTTTTCCGCGCCGCTTAAATTTATAATCGGGCCCACCTCAACGGCGGCGGTTACTTGGCGCAGTCAGTGTGCCGTCGACCGCCTCAGTTTTATGTACGGCGCCATTAAATTTAAGAGTATAGGTCGGCATAACGATTAGATTAGAATGGGAATTTGCGGCAGAGCTAAATGAGTCAGCGCGACTGGCTGCGTTGCTGGACCCAGTCACTAATGGCGGCGTGATTATTGCCGTGACGCCAGATGAGGCTCAGAAATTCTGCGGGTTGAATATCGTGTTGTTGAAAAAATGCGCGATCCCCGCCACAGGCATACATCATCGAGGTCGGTAATTCGCCACGCAGCTTAGCGTGGGCTTTGGGAATGAGTCGCGCCAACCAAGGCAGCCCCGCGATGAGAATCGATTTTCCCGGTAGCTCATTTTCATCAATAAAATGACCGGTCGATTTTCCGCCTTGAACGTTGAGGAAGTAATCGCGGCGAATCAGCTCAATACTCAGGGCAATGTCCCAACCAGGCTCGCCCCCGTTCAACTCATCTTCGGCGTAGTCATACAGGTTTTGGGCCGTCCAGCCGTTGGCGGCTAGAAAAGCTTTTTCCTCCGCCGTAAAATAAGTCTCGGCCCCGCGCTGACCGGCGGCGCACAATTTAACTGCTTGGCGATAAAGTCGCTGCAACCGCTCGATAAAATTATAGTGCTTCATGCTTTAATTACTAAAATCGATCAGGGCTGCGGCGCAAGTGAAGCGTGGCCTGAGTCAAGGCACGGTGAAATCAATTAAGCGTTTTTGTCGGTCAACTTTGTCCACGACGACTTGGACTTTGTGGCCGAGCTCGAATTTTCGTTTGCTCTTGCGGCCGATGAAAGCGGTGCCCGCCCCATTCAGGACGTAAAAATCGTCTTTGAGTGAGGAGACGGGCACCATGCCGAAAGCCCCGGCTTCGGCGACTTCGATGAAAAAACCATGGTTGCGCACGTCGGTGATGATCGCGGTGAAAAGCGTCTTTTTCTTTTTTTCCGTCTCGCGCTCAAAATACTCCATAAGTTTCACTTTCACTGAATCCCGCTCGGCTTCGGTGCTGTTGATTTCCGTCAGGCTCAAATGCTCGGCGAGATTATCTACTTGGGCGATGCGGTAACTCGCGGGATTGCCCTGACCGCCTTTATGTTTGGCGAGATAGGCATCAAAGACACGGTGGACCACTAAGTCAGAGTAGCGACGAATCGGTGACGTGAAGTGCGTGTAATCTTTTTTATTAAGGCCGTAATGCCCATCAGGTGAGGCGCGGTAACACGCTTTGCGCATGGAGCGCAGTAATTGGGTGCGGAGGATATAGCCTTGCGGGTGCTCCTTGAGCAGGGTCAGGAGGCGGACAACTTCCGCGCGCTGAGCTAAA
>SXZN01000132.1 GCA_005787865.1 Opitutaceae bacterium
GGCGGGCTCATTGAGTTCGTCGAGAAAAGAATGCTGCCCCGCCGCGATATCGCGGGCCCGCGCGGCGGAGGCCGCGAGCGCTTCATCAATGCGCGCAAACAACGCGCCGCGCGGTTCACCCGAGAAATCAAAAGCCCCGGTTTTAATTAAATGCTCGAGCACGCGCTTGTTGAGGGCGCGGGCATCAACGCGCGCGATAAAATCCTGGAAGTCCTTAAATGGACCATGCGCTTCGCGTTCCGTGATTATTTTGAGCGCCGCTTGTTCGCCTACACCCTTAATACCGGCTAAACCAAAGCGAATGGCTCCAGTGGTGCTGGGAACAGAACTGCTGCCGGTCGGTGTGCGAGCGGGTAAGGGGGTAAACATTGCCCTGCTTTCGTTCACATCTGGTCCGAGGACGGTGAGGCCCATCGCTTCGCACTCAGCGACGAAGTGCGCAACTTTTTCGGAGTTGCCCAGCTCAGAGCTGAGCATCGCCGCCATGAATTCAACGGGGTAGTTCGCTTTGAGGTAGCCGGTCTGGTAGCTCAGGACGGCATAAGCAGCGGAGTGCGATTTATTAAATCCGTAACCAGCAAACTTATTAAGGATATCGAAGATCGAGTGGGCCGTTTTATCGTCGATGTTATTTACGCGCTTGGCGCCCGCGACAAAGTTGGCGCGTTCCTTGGCCATAGCATCAGCATCCTTTTTGCCCATCGCGCGCCGGAGCATGTCGGCGCCGCCTAAAGTGTAGCCGGCAATAATCTTGGCGGCTTCCATGACTTGCTCTTGGTAAACCATGATGCCGTAAGTTTCGCGGCAAACCTCTTCGAGTAATGGGTGCGGGTAGGTAACCGTACTCGGTTCTTTTTTGCCGCGCACGTAATCAGGAATCCACTCCATCGGGCCGGGGCGGTAGAGCGCGATCAGCGCCACAATTTCTTCAATCGAGGAGAGACCGATTTGTCGGCATAAATTCTGCATGCCGCCTGACTCGAGTTGAAATACGCCAGTGGTACGGCCGGAATTCAGTAAAACGTAGGTCTTGGGGTCCTCAAAGCCGATCGTCTCCAGATCGAATTTAGGGTGAGCGGTCCGGCGCACGTTATCCACGGCATCAGCGAGCACCGTGAGCGTTTTGAGTCCGAGAAAGTCCATTTTCAACAAGCCCAGCTTGCCGACGGCATTCATATCGTACTGCACGGTGACGTCGCCTTCTTGGAGGGTCAGCGGGACGAATTCTTCCAGGGGTCGATCGGTGATGATGATCCCCGCGGCGTGTTTACCCGTATTGCGGACCATCCCTTCCAGAACGAGGGCTTGATCGATAATTTTCTTGGCGAGGGGATTCGAGGTGAATTCGTTGCGCAGTTCCGTCGATTTTTCGAGGGCGGTCTTCAGCTCGATGTTGAGTTCATCAGGAATCATTTTCGCCAAACGATCCGCTTCGGCGTAAGGCAGGTCGTGGACGCGCGAGACATCCCGCATCACCATCTTGGCGCCGAGGGTGCCGTAGGTGATAATATTGGCGACGCAGTCGTTGCCATATTTCTGGCGAACATAGTCAATGACTTCCCCGCGGCGGCGCATGCAGAAATCGATATCGAAGTCGGGAGGCGAGACGCGTTCGGGATTCAGGAAGCGCTCAAACAGTAATTTAAAGCGAAGCGGATCGAGATTGGTGATGCCGAGTAAGTAAGCGACGAGGCAACCGGCGCCCGAGCCACGGCCAGGGCCGACGGGGATGACTTGGCGCTTAGCCCAGTCGATAAAATCCCACACGAAGAGGAAATAATCGATGAACCCAGTTTTGGTGATGATGGAGAGTTCGTAATCGATCCGCTCAATCAGCGTTTGGGCCAGCGCTGGGTCGGGCGCTTTTTTGGACTTATGGTAATCGACGCCGTAGCGGTGGCGCAGACCGCCAAGGCAGAGATGTTTCAGGTACTCCGCGCGATCGGTCTTCACTTCGGGGGGCAGCGGATACTTGGGGTAGCGTTCGGAGCCCTTGGGGAAAGGAATCGTGAGATCGCACATCTCGGCCACGAGTTGAGTATTTAATACCGCCGCGGGCATCTCCGCGAATAGTGCGGCCATCTCGTCGCGCGACTTCAGATAAAATTGGGTGCCGCTAAATTTCATCCGGTCGGTCTCGGCAATTTTGGAGCCGGTTTGGATGCAGAGCAGCGCGTCGTGCGGACCGGCGTCGGTGTGATTGACGTAATGAACGTCATTCGAGCAGATCACTTTCAGGCCAAATTCCTCGCCTAACTTGAGCAGGCCCGGGATAATTTTCCGCTGCTCCGGAATCCCATGGTCTTGAATTTCCACGAAATAATTTTCCCGGCCAAAGATCTCGACGAAGCGGCCGCAGGCCTGCCGAGCTTCTTCGAAGCGGTCGTGTAGCAGATGCTGGGGTACGACCGAGGCGAGGCAGCCGGTAAAGCCAATCAAGCCTTGCGCGTGGCGGGCGAGGGTTTCGAGATCGGTGCGCGGTTTATAATAGAAACCCTTTAGGTGAGCATCGGAGACCAGCTTGAGTAAATTTTGGTAGCCCGTGAGATCTTTTGCGAGCAAGCCGAGGTGGAAAATGCTTTTCCCCTCATCGGTGCGAGCGGTGCGTTCTAGGCGCGAGCCGGCCGCTAAGTAGAGTTCGCAGCCAACCAATGGTTTAATGCCTTTAGCCTTGGCCTGATTGTAGAATTCAATCGCGCCAAAAAGATTACCATGGTCGGTGAGGGCGAGGGCCTTCATCCCCAGATCGGTGGCGCGATCCATCAATCGGTCGATGCGGCAAGCCCCATCCAGGAGGCTGTAGTCGCTATGGACGTGAAGATGAACGAAATTCTGGTCGACGGAACCCACGGGTAATTATGGGAATCCCGTCTGCTAAACCGATCAAGCAGTAAAGTGTAAGGTTATTTGGCACCGAAGTTTACCCAGCTCAGGCGGAATGCCGGCCTTAGCTTTCAGGGCCAGCGGGCGTTGATTCGGGCTGAACGGGTGATGCCGGTTAAAAATTGGGGTTGACGGTGACGGAACCGGCTGGCTTCGTCCTTCTTTTCTCCAACGCCAACCTGTCTATTTCCCATGTCTATTGAGATCAAAATGCGTAAAAATGAGCCGATCGATCGTGCGCTGCGTCGCATGAAGAAGAAGCTCGAGCGCGAGTGCATCATCAAAGATGCCCGCATGAAGCGCTATGCTGAAAAGCCCTCAGAGCGCCGTCGCCGCAAGGAGAAGGTCATGGCCTTCTCCTGCATGCTCCGCCGTCGTTACGCTGAGTAATTCTCGGAACTAGCTGATTTTCAATGGCCGGCATCTGCGGATGACCGGCCTTTTTCTTGTCCCCATGCGACCTAGGGGAATTTAAGCGACTGATGCCTCGATGGGCCGTGGCTGCTATGATGCGCGGTGACTTGATTCAGGCGCTGGGGCGTGCAGACTGATTGAGTCATGAAACCTCGCGTCGCTCTTTCGTCCTGTTGGTGTTCGCACCGGCATCAAGATGGCTACGCGATGCTGCAGGAAATGGCTGGGCTGGGTTTTGAGTGGGTGGAATTGAGCCACGGCATCAAAATTGTGCTGGTGCCGGGTATTCTCAAAGCCGTGGCTGAGGGAGTGGTGAAGATCGCCTCAGTGCATAATTTTTGCCCGCTCCCGACGGGGGTCATGCATGCCGCGCCCAATCATTATATGCCTTCGGCGACTGATGCGCGGGAGCGGGATATGTGGCTGCGGCAAAGTAAGCGGACCATCGATTTTGCCCATCAGGTCCAAGCGACTCAGCTGGTCCTGCATCTCGGCGCGGTGGAATTTTTCTGGTTTAACCCCGCCCGCCCAGTGGACAGCTACGCGCAAGATCACCTCGGGGTCGATCTAGCCGCGGATCCAGTTTATCGGAAAATTTTGGCAAAATCGCTGAAGCGATTGGCGGCTCGTCACCCACGTTATTGGAAAAATACCCAAGAGAGCTTGGCCACTCTATTGCCTTATGCGGAGCAAAAAGGGGTTAAGTTAGGTTTTGAAAATCGAGAGAAATTTGAAGAGCTGCCTCTCGATGCGGACCACGCCGCGCTGATCGCGGCGCTGGGTAAGCCGCAGGCCTGTGGTTACTGGCACGATACTGGCCACGCCCAAATTAAGGACCGAATGGGTTTGCTGAAGCACCGTGATCATCTGGCACTGAATGCCGCCAATTTAATCGGCTTCCATCTGCATGATGTCAGCGCTGATGGTCGTGACCATCAAGCGATCGGCTCGGGGCAGATTGATTTTAAGATGGTCAGCAGCTTTTGGCAGCCTGAGCACACGTTAGTCATTGAGCTCAGCCCGCGCTTAACGCCGGCTGAGGTGCTTTCCTCGAAGCGGCAGGTTGAGGCACTGCTCGCCGTGCGGTTCCCTTGAGGTGCGACCGTTGGCGGGATGGATCGCATCCCCCTGGCCGTTATTCGGTTAATCTTTGCGGTAATCCTTCCATTGGAAGAAACCAATGGCCTCGAGTTCAGTGAGCATCGCCTTCACGCTGGCGGCATCGGGATTGGCGTTGGGCAGTCGGGTGGGGCCCACGGGCACGCCGAGATGCGTCATGAGCGCTTTCGCTGAGCCTAGATAACCGCGTTGGGCGACAATTCGAATAACTTGCATCAGGCGCGCTTGTTCAATTTGCGCGGCGGCCAAATCGTTGCGGCCGAAAGCGGCGATCATGCGGTGCAGGGGACCGGCGGAAAAATTATAAGTGCTGCCGATGCCGCCTTGAGCGCCCATGGCGAGGGCCGACAGAAAATATTCATCAATGCCCCAAGGTAGGTCGAAGCGGCCTCCGGCCAATTGACGGCCTAAGAGATAGGTGCCCAGGTCAGGATTGGAGTATTTTACGCCGGCCAAATTGGGGATCCGTTGGGCGGCGAGGGTGAGGAATTGATCCACCGGAAAGCTAATCCCCGTCAGGGCCGGAATGTCGTAGTAATAAAAAGGGGTGCTCGCGGCGGCTCGCGCGACTTGTTCGCAGCAGCCCACTAAATCTTCCAAGGTGCGGGGCTTAAAATAAGACGGCGCGATCATGGAGATGGCGGCGGCGTGATTTTTTTCCGCTTGGGCGGCAAGGGTGGCTGCATCCGCCAAGCAATTGGCGCCGATATGCACGACGACTTGGATCCCGCTGGTTTGAGCAACTTGCGCCCAGCGATCTCCCAGGGCGAGGCGCTCAGCTAACGTGAGGGAAGTGCTTTCGCCGGTCGTGCCACCAACGAAAACAGCCTTAATGTGGCGCGCCTGGAGATAGGCCGCCTGTTTTTCGACGACCGCTAGGTTCAGCGAACCATCGGCGTGGAAAGGCGTATGCGTGGCTGGGCAGAGACCGTGAAACTTGAAGACAGGCATGATACTGGGAGTGGGGCTGGGGTGAAAATTGCGGCTCAAGGGATAAACTGATTATGGCAGCGAAAGCAATGGCAGGTCGCGAGAACCGTCCGCGTTAGTTAACGGGGATTATTTTTTGCGTAATTCCTCAATCCATCGTTTATGAGGACCCGATAAAGTGAGAACCGGCAGTTGAGCAAAAGAGATCCACTCCAGATTAGTTTGGGCTTTGATTTTCTTGTTTATGGTCGGGGTCAGGGGCACGCGGTAAATGGTTTCAGTGATCTGGTACCGCGTGATCGCGCGCCGCTTGACCGCGAGCAAAAATTTCGCGCTCGGGGTGGGGCGTTTGAGATCCGCGGCTTCGGGCAGCTCGTACAATCCGGCGAGCCGCTTGGCCTGAGTATGGCCCCGCCGCAATAATAGCCGATCGCCAGATTCACACCAGAGGCGGGTAACGGCGCGGTGCTCGATTTGCTTAGGCTGGAGGCGGGGAATTTTTTCGGGCTGACCATCGGCGCGAGCCTGACAAAAATCGGCGACTGGGCAGATTGAGCACAGCAGATTTTGGCGAACGCAAACGGTGGCCCCCAGTTCCATCATCGCTTGATTATGTTCGCCCGGTTGGCTCGCAATTACGAGGGCATCGGCCAGTGGGGTGAAATATTTTACCGCGGCCGATCCGTCTTTAAAGAGTCGGCCTTCACCCGCGAGGCGGGCCAGAATGCGCACGACATTTCCATCAACCACGGCGGCCGGTTCGCCAAAGGCGATGCTGGTGATCGCCGCGGCGGTGTATGGACCGATGCCGGGCAATTCACGCCACTGAGCTGGCGTGCGGGGCGGCGTGGGCTGCGCCGTTATTTGTTGGGCTAATTTATGCAGATTTCTCGCCCGCGAATAATAACCGAGACCTTCCCAAAGTTTCATAACTTGGGACTCAGGAGCAGCCGCGAGCGCGGTAAAATCAGGTAAGGCGTGTAACCAGCGGTCGAAATAAGGGAGGACCGTCTTCACCTGAGTTTGCTGGAGCATGAACTCGGAGACGACCGTTTTATAGAGGGAAGGGGCCGTGCGCCAAGGCAGCCGGCGTTGATGCACGCGGTACCACGCCTGCAGCGCTCGTTGGAAAGCGCGGCGTTGAGCAATGAGCTTTGCGGAATGAGCCACGAAATAACCAGCAGACACCATAAAAGCAGAAGTGGAAAGAGGCGTTTTCTCGGCGTGCTTTTTAGGGTTTTTTGTGGCTAATCCTCCCTATGCCCAAACGGTTCGACGACGCTGAGGAAAAGAAGCCCAAGGCGATCACTTCCTATACGATCAAGCTTGATGACGCGCAGATGAAAAAGCTGCAGGCGGCGTGCGCGGCTAAGCACTGGGAGACGGCGGAGGTGCCTTACGCGCGTTTCGCCTTCAAGGGGCCCAAGGTAAATGTCACCGCCTACATCAGTGGCAAGGTGGTGGTCGCGGGTAAAGAGACAGAAGAATTTGTCCAAAATGTCATCGAAGCTGAGGTGACGGGGGCGCCGAAGCTCGGGTACGATGAGGTGCTCCATCCTGATTGGTTTGAGCCGCATGCTGGGCTGGATGAGAGCGGCAAGGGCGACTTATTCGGGCCCGTCGTGGCCGCGACGGTTATTGCGGAAGGTGATGCCGTGCGCAGCTGGCTCGCGGCGGGCGTGCGGGATAGTAAGACGATTGTTGATGCACAGATTTTAAAATTGGACGACCTGATCCGCGCTACCCCGGGGGTCGTCGTGGAGGTGCGTCATCTGGATATGGCCGAATATAATCGGACCATGTTGCAACCCTTTGCTAGTCTTAATCGTTTGTTGGCGCAGCACCACGCCGATGCGCTGGATGCGGCGTTGCAGAAAAAATGGGTGCCGCGCGGGCTGCTCGATCAATTTTCCAAGGAGCCGCTGGTGCAGCGGGTGATGAAGAAAAAAGGGCTGGAGCGATTTGATCTGCAAATGCGGACAAAGGCCGAAGAGGATCCGGTGGTCGCCGCCGCTTCCATTGTGGCCCGCGCAGAATTCGTGCGGCTGATGCATGCACTCTCGCGCGAGTTCGGGGACAAGCTCCAGAAGGGGGCCGGTGCACTGGCCAAGGCGCAGGCTAGCTTGCTGATTGAAAAATTAGGGGCCCGCTCGCTCGGGCATTTTGCTAAGTTGCATTTTCGGACCTGCTACGAAGTGGTCGCGGCGGCGGGCAAATTAGCTGAGTTGCCGCTGAAAGAGCCCAAGGAAAAAACGGAGTGGAAGCGGTGAGCGGCTGGTTGGTTCATCTCCCTGGGCGGCGCTAACCCGCCTCCTTTGCTCAAAGCCCATGGCTTCTAAGCGCCGTCAGCTTCGTGGATTTGATCTTAAGCAGATATTTAGCTTGGGCAGTCTTATTGGGGTCGATGAGGCCGGTCGTGGTGCGCTGGCGGGACCAGTGGTCGCGGCCGCGGTGCTGGTCACCCCGGAATTTCTCGAAGGTCGCTGGGCGGTGAGTAAATCCAGTCGGGTGAATGATTCGAAGCAACTCAGCGCGCTTGAGCGCACTGAGTTGTGGTTGGAATTTGAAGACTTGGTGCAGCAAGGGCAGATCCATGCTAATTACGGCATCGCGAGTGTGGCCGAAATTGAGGCGGTCAATATTTTGGGTGCCACTAAGCTCGCGATGCGCCGAGCGCTTGAGGGGATTTACCCGGCGACAGCTTTTGAACGAAAAGTAGAGCCAGATCTTTTCGCCAGTGATGCGGAAAAAGAATCGTTCCAGCCCACGGTCTCTTGTCGCATTCTGATCGACGGTTTGCCGCTGCGGAACTTTCCGTATCCGCACGAAGGCATTGTCAGCGGTGACGGGCGCTCACTTTGTATCGCGATGGCTTCAATCATTGCGAAGGTCACGCGCGATCGCTTAATGGATGAACTCGAGCGCCACCATGCGGGCTATGGTTTTGCGCAGCACAAAGGCTATGGAACCGAGGAGCATCGGGCGGCGATCTTGAAGCTGGGGCGCTGTGCGGTGCATCGGGATAGTTTTTTGCGCAAACTCTATGCCCAGCCGCGTGATTTGGAGGGACAGATGATACTGTTTGATTGAACGGCCGGAGCGCTTATGGCTTTTCTCTGATGGCAGGCAAAAAACTCAGTTCACTGGATAAAGTGCTCGGTCGGCTCGATCGACTGGATGCGGCTGGTTTGCAGACGTTGGTGCAGCGCTTAGCCCGCGAGCGGACCATGCTCGATGCGGTGTTCAATATTTTGCAAGAGGGGGTGCTGGTGATCACCGCTGATGGCGAGATCGACTATGCCAACGATGCAGCGGCACAGATGATTGGTTTTAAGGATCAGAGTGGGGCGGCGGCCACGCTGTGGCGGTTGGTCCCAGGTTTACGGGCTTCCCTCGAAGGGGAAAGCGCTGGCGGGCAGACGCTGGGGCAGCCGTTAATCACGCGGGAGTTCGAACTCACTTATCCCCAGGCCCGCGTCGTCCGGCTCTACATGGTGCCTTTTCATGAGGGTGAAAAAGGGGAGGAGCGATTTGTTATCATCTTGGCGGATATTACGCGGGAGAAAAAGTCGACGCAGGAGCTCATTGAAAATGAACGAACTTCATCCGTCTTGCTCCTCGCGGCCGGGGTCGCCCATGAGTTGGGCAATCCGCTGAATTCGCTGACGATTCATTTGCAGCTTATCGAGCGTAAGTTGAAAAAATTGCGCGATGCTAAAGAGGCGACGGCGTTGACGGAGTCCATTCAGATTTGTCAGGGGGAGGTGACGCGTCTCGATGGCATTATTCAAAATTTCCTTGAAGCGATTCGCCCGCGCCCGCCGGATTTGGCGGACGTTAATATTGTCGAAGTCATTGAAGACGTTCTGCGTTTTCAGGAAAAGGAATTTGCCGACCGAGAAATTAAAATTGAAGGTGAGTTGCCGGAGAGTACGCCGCTGATCATGGCAGATCGTAATCAGTTGAAGCAGGTCTTTTTCAATTTATTAAAAAATGCGATGGAGGCCATGCAGCCCGGTGGCATGCTGGGAATTCGGGTCCGCGCGGATGACGATTCTATTTTCGTCCGCGTCGCTGATGCGGGGGTGGGA
>SXZN01000133.1 GCA_005787865.1 Opitutaceae bacterium
AGACCGCCGACGATCCGACACGTGACGGGGCGACCGTCGTGGGTAAAAGTAAAAGGCGTCAATAAATCCGTGACGATGGTGTCGTCATTGCCCGTGTAGAGAGCGATGTCCGTGCGCCCAGCGGCGACGACTGCGCGAATCACATCGAGCGTCTGGTAGCGATTGAAGGGCGCCATTTTGATGGCGACGACCTCGGGGATCTCCGCGAACTGACGCCAGAAAGCATAACTGAAGATCCGACCGCCCACCGCGGGCTGGAGGTAAAAGCCAATCACCGGAATAATTTTTGCGATGGTGGCGACATGCGCGAGGATGTCCGCCTCTGGCTCCGTCCGGAAGGCGGCCATGCTGACTAGACCAGCATCATAGCCGAGGCCTCGGGCAAATTCGGCTTCGGCCGCCGCGGCTTGAGTGTGGCCACAAATTCCTGCGATGAGCGCAAAGTCGCGTGGGGCCGTGCGTTGTTCGGCCGCGATCGTGGCGGCCGCGAGGGTGAGCACGGGGCGGAAAAGATTATGTTGGGGGTCGCGAATTTCAAATTGCGTCGAGTGCACGCCCACCGCCAGCCCGCCGGAGCCCGCCGCAAAATAATATCGCGCGAGGGCGCGTTGATGTTTCTCCGAAAAACGGCGCTGCGCATCGAGGGCGAGCGGGTGGGCTGGGATGACGTGGCCGGCGAGGAGATGGGAGCGAAGATTCATGCGGGTGGGCGCTCAGAATTGGCCGCTGCGGGTTTCAAAATGCGTGGGTTTACCCAGTAGGCGGCCGTCCGCCTTCACGTAGGCTGTGACGAGTTCGAGCATGCGAGGCACCGTCATGAGAGGCGGGCCAAAAAGTTGCAGCGATTCGCTCGCGTCGGCGATCCAGGCGGTGGGGGCTTCTTGCCCGCTGATGATCGGCGTGCGTTGGAGCTGGCGGCCAAATTCTTCGGCGAGCGCACGGATGCTCAATTTTTCTGGGCCGGTGACGTTGAGCAGACGCGGGGGGCTCGCGGTGTGGGCCAAACATTGGATGGCGCGGGCGCAGGCATCGCCTTGCCAGATACAATTTAACCAGCCCATGGTCACATCGACGGTTTCGCCGCGGAGAACTTTGAGGGCGAGATCGACGAGGACGCCGTAGCGGAGCTCGACCGCATAGTTCAGGCGAAACATTAACTGCGGCGTTCCATGTAATTGAGAGAAATGAGTAAACACGCGTTCCCGGCCCACGCAGGAGCTGGCGTATTCACCGAGGAAGGCGACGGGTTCGCGTTCGTTCGCGCCTAGGCCGCTCGTGGGCACAAAAGGATAAACACAGCCGGTGGAGAAAACAACGAGACGAGAGGCGCGGAAATGGCCGGCGACCAGTGCGGGTACGACGGTATTTTGAATCCACGTGAGTTCGGGTGCGCTGGCGGTGCCGAATTTTTGGCCGGCTAAAAATAAAACATTAGGGGTTCTCGGTAAGGCGGCCACTTGGGCGGCGTCGGCGAGATCACACGACAGCGTTCGCACGCCAAGCGCTTCTAAATCGGTCCGCGCTTCGGCGCGGCTGAAGCGGGAGACTCCCGTGACGCTGGCCTCTTTCCGGCCGGCCGCATCGAGGGCGCGGCGCAGCATGACAGCGGTGGTCGTGCCCATTTTACCACCGACTCCGAGAATCATGAAGTCGCCCGGCAGATGGGCGACGGCCTCAATCACTCCCGGAGTGGGGGTGGAAAGGAGCAGTTCAATCGCGCGATCGCTTTGCGGGAGGGTGGTCATGATGAGGCGAGCGGATGTTGGGCGATAAAACCGCCGCTTGCCAGTGGGAATCTTCGCGCCACGCTTGAGTTCACTTAAATTGAGCTGCTGAAATTTCATGCGCATCATCGACGTCCATACCCATCCGATTCTTCGTGAGGACCAGCGTGGTCCCGCGGGGGCGGCGCAATTGATTCGGCGGGCGCGGGCGCACGGCATCGAGCACTTAGTCGCTTTAGGTGATGTGCTCGCTTTCAGCCGGATGCAGACCGCGGAGCAAGTGCAGTTGATCAACGATGAGACGGCGGCGGTGATGCGCGCGCATCCTCATTTTGTTACCGGATTTTGTTATTTAAATCCCTTGCTTGGACCCAGCGCGGTGGAAGCTGAAGTGGCACGTTGTGTGGCGCGGGGTTTTCGAGGGCTCAAGCTGGAGATCGCCAACAATGCGCGGGATGCCTGCATGGCGCCGGTGATGCGAGCGGCGGAGCAGCACGGGCTGGTGGTCTTGCAGCACGCGTGGAGCATGACGAATATTCACCAACGCCGTTTCCATACTGATCCCGAGGATGTCGCGACGCTGGCGCAGCGTTTCCCACGCGTACCAATTATTATGGCGCATTTAACGGGTTGTGGCGTGCGCGGTATTTTAGCGGTGAAAAATTGCCTCAATGTGGTGGTCGATACTTCGGGGGCTGCGCCCGAAGCTGGCCTCGCGGAATTTGCGGTTGAGCAACTCGGGGCGCGACGCGTGCTGTATGGTTCGGATGCTCCGGTCCGTGATTTTGGGGTCGCGCTTGCCCGCATCACCGGGTCACGGCTGGATGCCCGCACCCAACGGATGCTGCTGCATGATAATGCCTCTGCTTTACTGCGCCTCCCATGAACTATCTCGATGCTAACACTTGGATCGGCGCTTGGCCGTTTACTTTTTGCGACTCGCATACGGCGCGTTCCTTGCAAGCTCACTTAAAGCGGCAGGGGATTCAGCGGGCGTTAGTTTCACCGCTCGGCGCCGTCTTGGCGCCAGCGCCGGGGCCGGCCAACCGCGAGCTTTTGCGCACGACGCGCGGTTTAGTGGGTCTCATGCCTGTACCGGTCATCAATCCCGCTTTAGCTAACTGGCGCGAAGAATTGGCCTTGGTCGCGGCCGATGCGCGGGTGCGCGCCGTGCGGATTTTGCCTAATTATCATGGTTACCGTTTACGAGCCCCGGCGGTGAACGAGCTGGTCGCGGCACTCACTGCGCGGGGGTTACGCTTGATTGTGCAAATGCGGTTGATCGATCACCGGCATGAATATCACGCCATGAAGATAAAGCCCGTGCCCGCGGCTGATTTAGCGGCGCTGCTGGACCGGCACCCTCGATTAGCGGTGCTCGCGAGTGGTTTGCTGCAGCCTGAGCTAAGAAAGTGGCTGCCCCTTTATCCGCAATTATTGGCCGACCTCACTTTCGCGGAGTGGTATGATACCCTGAATCATCTCCGGGAGAAAGTAGCGGCGCGTCAGCTCGCCTTTGCCTCACATACCCCGTTGTTGATCACCGCCGCCGCGCGCGCGAAATTGGATCCGAGCACCCGATCGAAAACTGAGCGAGTGGCGATAGCGTCAGGCAATTTAGACCGGTGGTTGCCGTAAGAGTAGACGGCTACCCTTACGATTTTTTCGCGCCGGCGGGCCGACCGGCGTCGGGACGCGAATTAATCATGTGATTTGCTATGTGGCGGAAAAAAAGGGGTACCTCGATTTTAATAACCGTAAGTACTCTTTTAATCTCGAGCGCAGTGGGGCTAGTCTGCGGCAGATCGCCAGCAAGGTCGCCGATTCTTTCGAGAGAAATTGGTCGATCGTTACCGAATATACCTACAGCTATGTCGAAGGTCGGCACCGGACAGTTTATACCGTGGTCAAAACAGATCTCCCTGAACGTGATCCTGATCAGTTAGCCCAAAAGCGCGCGCGGTGAGCTCGGCGGATAAATTAATTCCGAGTCGAGGTAGCGCTCGGGCGGGCGCCTTTTTCTAGTCGGCAAATACCCTCCCACGCCAAGATCTCACGCCGCGCAATCGTTCCGAGCACGAATTTTAATTTGGCCAAATCGGTATCGCGACTGCTTGGATCAAGGGTGGACGACTTCGCCTGCGTATGAATGAGGGCTTCGAGTAAAGCCTGCTCACCGGCTTTGTAATAGGCTACGAAGGGGTTTTTATCACTGACTTGGTTGAGTCGGGCGAATGATCGGCGGGGAAGCGAATCACCTAAGCGCTCGAGGACCTCGTCCAGCGTCTGGTCAAATAAATAGACCAACGTGTCGGGGTCAGCGAGGGGGCTATTAACGCGCTCAATTCGCAAGAACACTTCCCATCGGGCGCATATCTGCTTCCGGCCCGCTTGGAGGGTGCGGATGATTTCTGTTTGCATGAGGAGGGAGTATGCCTCTGCGAGAGCGCCTCCGCTGTGCATATTGTGGCTACTGTTAGGCAAATCTTGCCTCGTAGTTTTTGGCTGAAGCCTAAGCCCGCGATTTTTTTAGGCTTACGCCTAAATCTTAATCTCGCCCGCGTACTTTACTTACGGCCGAGGAGCTAGGTCAGCTCGCAGGCCCCACCGGCACAGGCGGCGACTTCTTTGAGGGCAGTTTCATCTGATTTTTCGGCTAGCTGGGTGTAGTCCACTGGCACGTATTTTAACCGGTTCCATTTTGCGATATCATCTTCAGTGAGCACGGCCTCACGCGGGGCCTGCGCGTAGCGCTTATCGCCGTCATGACCAAGTAAGGCTACGCCGGTAAAATGCGCGCGATGCTCCCAGATAAATTTCGCTACGGCATCCCATTCCTCGGCCTTGACGGTGCACGTGTTGGAGACGTTGTGATGCAGACCCGGCGAGCGCGTGATCGGGGCTTCGCCATTGAGCACCCAATGCTGCTGGGCGATTTGTACGAAATGGAGAAAATCGAGGGCAGTGAGATCATCGCGCAAAATGGCATGAGCGGGGGCTTCAACCGCAAAAGTAATGACGTCATCCGTATTGGGACGATAAACGGAAATCTCAGTGAGGTGGGGGTTAGCGGCCTGGAGGTGGCGGTAGACCGGATCGCGGCGATTAGCCTGTACGCGGCGAAAGTAATGCCGCGCATGGTGCGGATGAATACCGGAAGCGGCCCCGAGGAGCAAGGAGGCGGTGCCCTCGGGCTTCACGCAGGTCACGCGGGCCGCGGCGCGTATGCCGATTACTCCGGCAATAATTTGATTGGCCGCGCGGCAGAGCCGCGCCCCGCGTTCTAAGACGGTGGGGTTGAATAAAACTTCGGGATTATCCATGAACCCACAAATGGAAACACCGAGCAACGCATCGCGTTCATTGAGATATTGAGTGACCGGCCCCAAGTAAGGAATTTTTGTGTAAGCCGCCTGCAAGGTGCCAATCACGGCCGCATGAATGCACGCGATCAGGAAATCATCGGTGGTCTTGAGGATGGCTCCATTAATCGTCGTCAAATTGCACATCTGCCAGCCACTGAGTCGGGTGGTAGCATCGAGCGCTCCGGTATAGCCGAGGGCACGTAGCCGAGCCGTTTCGGCCTCGTCGAGCACGCCTTCAATGACCGGATGTAGACCGATTTCACAGCAGGGGTTGCAGCCGTAGTCAGGGTGTTCCGCGAAATAAAAACCAGGTTCGCCAAATTCTTTTTGCGCGGCGAAGAGCCGCCGAAAGAGCGTATCATCCGGTTCTTCACGGGAGACGACCGCAGAATTGTTGGAAGCTGACCGCTGAGGATATTTCTCAAACCAATTACCCGTTTTGGCGGCCATCATCTCTTGATCATCGGGTGAAAAAAGGCAGATCGTGGCGGACCGGCGGATACCGCCACTGAGCACGGAACGGGCGGCGAACATGCAAATATCATAGACCTCAATCGGTCGGAGTTGGCGGCCCGCGGCGCCGGTGAGGATTGCCTCAATATCGAGCAGGGATTGCTTCAGCGGGAGGTGGCCCGGCGCTTTACCTCCAGAAGTGCGCAGCGCGGCCCCGCGGGCACGGACCAAGGAAAAATTAAATTCCACTTTAAAATCTTCGAGGTGGCTGCGCAAAAGCAGGTGCAGCGCATCGGCCCAGCCCTCGATGGTATCCGCTACGGTATGGTGTTGCACTGGCAGCTCCATTTCTTCGCGGCGGATCGGAAAAATGGGGAGGCGCGCAATATGATGGCGCTGGACAGAAAAGCCGCAGCCCGTGCCCGCGAGCAGCAGGAAGAGATATTCACGAAAAAAATCAAGGCGATCGACTGAACTAGACGCGCAATTAAATAGCCGGGCGTGATTGCGTAGAATAGCTTCACCGCCAAATTGCAGGGAGCGCATTGAGGGCAGGATGAGCTTTTGGCCGACGGCGCCAAAGGCACGGTGCATAGCGTCGGACAAGGTCCCCCCCGATAACCATTCCGCCAAAAAGCGCCGGTCGCCCGCCAGCGCCGGCGAGTCTTCACTCGGAGCGGGCACGCGGATCGCGAGTCGGCTGGAGAAATGTTGTAGATGCATCCCCAGCACGCGGCGCGCAGCCTCCGTGAAAGTTTCGCGGCGGCCGAGATCGGCACGGTGGCGAGCGTATTTTGCGCAAGCAATGTAATCGCGCAGGCCATTTTCATCGTAATGATTCAGGCGGTGCGCCGCTTGGTGCTCGCGGTAAATGATAAACGCGCGGGCCACTTCCCAGTCGCCCTCCGCTGCTATGGCTTTTTCTACATTGTCTTGAATTTGCTCAATCGTCGGGTGCCGACCTGAACGATAATAGAGTTCTAGCATCAAAGCGACCCGCGCGGCGAT
>SXZN01000134.1 GCA_005787865.1 Opitutaceae bacterium
CCGCCGGATTGGCCGATCAAACAATTACCGACTAATTCTTCTGCCATGATATAGGTTGGTTTAAAGCTGGGAAAGAAACGAAACGAACGGTCAAAAAAGGCTGCCGCCCGAGTGCTGGCAAATCAAATCTCCCTAAATAATACCGGAGCGCTGACTGGTCAGATCGGGAGCAGGCGCGGCTTGAGCCACTCGGCACTTAGTCCAGATCGGGCTGAGGACGCGTCTCACCTTCTGCTGAAAGGATTTACGCGAGCGGTAGATATGCCCGCTGGCGTGAGGCGAGCGAACAGATCCCTCTCATTTTACTTACAACAGCTTCGCTGGCTGGTAGTCAGCGGCACCCTTATGTTTTTTGGCGAGCGGCTGCACCGCAGCCACAAAAGCATCTACTTGATGCGGGGCGGCCCCGACAAAGCGTTCATTCTGGGCTAGCACCTCCAATAGCTTCTTTTTGCCTAGCCCGACGCGTTTATCGCCCGCTAGCCGGCTGAGCAAATCGACCTCGCCGCCCGAACGCAGCGCTTTGGCCGCGGCTAAAGCATGTTCCTTGATCGCTTCGTGCGCAGTCTCGCGGCCGGCCCCCGCCTTCACCGCTTCCATTAAAATCGTAGTGGTTGCCAAGAAAGGGAGATTGCGCTCGTTTTCTGCGATGATGGCCGCCGGGAAAATCTCCATTTGGCGCAGCACGGTCAGGAAGGTCTCCAGCAAGCCATCGATGGCGTAAAACGCATCAGGCAACGCGACGCGACGCACCACCGAACAGGAAACATCGCCCTCGTTCCACTGATGCCCAGCCAAGTTGGCCGTCATCGTTACATAGCCTGCAATGATCGTAGAAAATCCACAGATTCGTTCGCAGTTCCGCGCATTTACTTTGTGCGGCATCGCGGAAGAACCAACTTGCCCCGCCTGAAAACCTTCGGTGAGGAGACCAGCCCCGGCCATTAAACGTAAAGTCATCGCGCAACTTGACGCCGCCGCCCCCGCTTGGTGCAGGGCGCTCACGACATCAAAATCAAGCGAACGGGGATAAACCTGCCCCACCGCTCCCAGTGATTGCCGAAAGCCCAGATGCTTTACGATCCGCGCTTCCAATTGGTCCACCTTCGTCGTGTCACCACCTAAGAGCGTGAGCTGATCCAGTTGCGTCCCGACCGCACCTTTAAGTCCGCGGACCGGATAACGCACCAATAGATCGGTGATCCGAGCCTGCGCAATTAACAGCTCCTCGCCAAACATCGCCAACCGCTTGCCGAGAGTCGTGGGCTGCGCCGGCACATTATGCGTCCGGCCAGTAATCATCACGTCGCGATGCGTCGCCGCTTGCCGACTCAGAGCGAGCAGCGCCGCCGCCACTTTAAATTGCACCAACTGCAACGAACGGGCGACCTGCAACTGCTCAACGTTTTCGGTTAAATCCCGACTCGTGAGCCCTAAATGAATAAACTGACGCTTAGCCAAATCTGAAAATTCCTCAATGCGAGCTTTGACGTCATGCAGCGTCACCCGCTCCCGCTCCTTGATGTGGGCGACATCGACGTCGCTCCGAACACGTTCATAGTCCTTAATCGCGTCACTGGGAATAGCGACGCCGAGATCTTTCTGGGCCTTCATTACGGCGATCCAAAAATCGCGCTCTAATAAGATGCGGCCGTGGGCCGACCAAGTCTCTTTCATCGCCGCCGAAGCATAGCGTTCGGCCAGCACATTGGGCGTAGTTTCAGGAGCGGAGACGTTCGGCTTCACGCCGACAACCGTTAGGCCGCGCCTCGTGGTTGCCAATGGAAAAGCGTGTCACCACACCAATGTCGGCCAACCCCCAGCGGCGATTAAGTCAGGCACCGCACCGCCATGTCGCGCAAGACCGCTTCCTGCTCGTGGGGCCGGCGGATAATCTCTTCAAAGACACGCACTAACTCCTGCTGATTATCAATCAACCGCCGGAGCGGTGGCAGTTTGGCGTTACTCACCAACTTGCCCACGTACCATTGGTTCTGCGTAAAGAAGTTGTAGGAGCTTTTTTCGGCATCGCCGCCAAAATGTTTCGCGTAGGCCGCCTGCGTCCGCGCCCAGGCGGCTTTATCAAAGCCATACGGCCCGGGGGCGCGCAAATCACCCGCATCGAGCAACACCCGACACTGCAGTAAAATGCGGTTCCGGTTTTGAAAGGCGCTAATGATGGGCCGCGCATCCCCGCCGGCAAAAAAATGCCGCTGGAGTTCGACCAATGTGCCCGGAAGATCCCCCGCAAAAAACCGATCGGCGGCCGCAAAAAAATCTCCTTCCGCAAAATTAGGCGTCAATTCCTCCACGTGGGCTTCTTCAATCACCGCAGTCGTAGCCCCATTGCTCGCATAAGTTGACAGCTTGCGCGTCTCTTCGGTTAACAGTCGCGTATTCGGGCCCACTTTCTGCAGTAACAACTCGATCGCACCTGACGCAAAACTGGCGCCGAAACTACGCGCTTCCGCTTGCACAATCGCCGCTAAAGTTGCGCCGGCCGCCTCACTATCTCCGCCCGCTAGAGTGAAATCAGCCTGCGCTTCACTCCATTTAGCAAAAGCCCGGCGCCGATCAACCGGCGCCGCGGTGACGATTACCGCCACCTCGGCCGGATTGATCTGCGTTAGCAATTCCTGCAGCGCGGCCACTTGCAGCAGCGTGCCTTCCGCGCGACCGGTGATACTATCCGCCAGAAAATTTACATCCTTAAACCAGATGATCCGTTGCCCCCCAAACATCGGCATCGTCTGCACCACTTCGCGTAAACGAGCGACCGCCGTCTCCACCTCGGCCACGTTGCCGGCAAACCCGCTAATAATTTCTCGCGAAAATTCGTCCGCCTTTGTTGCCAACGCCAAAGCCTCAAAGCGCTCCCGCCCGAGCCGGTTAACAATAAAGTCGTCCGGCCCGCAGATGAACGTAAAATTTTTAGCCGCAGCGGACATGGCCGTGATTTGCCCATGAAACGACCGAAAGCGCACGAAAAAAGTTACGGCCACTACCAGCGGCCCATGATTATTACCTCAGCCCAAGATCAATTCGCCAGCGGCGCCGGCGCCTGACAAGCCTCGCGCGCGAGCTCCCGGCGCAACCAATCAATCGCGGCGGTCACCGCCCGTTGCTTCACGGCCCCGCGGGGACCAGGATAATTCAATTTGCGCGACCAACTGCCATTGGGGCCATGGAGCCCGAGATAAATCGTACCAACCGGGTTCTCCCCAGTGCCACCAGCGGGTCCCGCAAATCCCGTGACGGCCACCCCATAATCAGCACTCAATTTCTCGGCCACCCCCGTCGCCATCGCCAC
>SXZN01000135.1 GCA_005787865.1 Opitutaceae bacterium
AAATTTCCCCGCTTGTATTGCACCATTGCCTCGTCGCTTAAATTATACAGCTAGCTCAAATAATATGGCGCAGTCAGCCCTAGTATCAGCCTAAAATGTCCGCGTTTAATAAAGGGTTCGTCCCAATAGATTATCTCGCCTGCTTTTGCCAAGAGGTGGGCTACATCTAACATTGTTGGTAATTTGAATTGGAACTTTTTAGTTGCGAGCTTCAGAACAGCGATTTTTTAAGAAAAATAAATGCTCAGTAAATAATCTTAATTTATTACTTTATAATAATTCAGGGCTTTTCTATTATCGATTAATAACTCTTAGGGGCTAATCCTTCAAGGGCTGGGTAAAGAGGTAGTTCAACCTGCTTTCCATTTTGTTGAGCCGATAGTTCAGCTGCCTCCATTAGTTCTACACAACGGAGCCCTTCAAGCCATGTCAGGCAAGGTGGTTCGCCTTTATCAATCCAATTAAAGAAATCACTAACTTCGCGACGAAAAGCAGCGTCGAAGTCTGGGGCCATTTCAAAGCGCTCATTATGAGGCAAAGCCTCATCGAGTCGGTGCCATCGTAGATCAATATGGGTCAACTGTGGAGTGAGCTTAAGGCCGCCGTGGCGACATTGAACCATAGGTCCCTGCGCTTCTCGGAAAAATTGCAATGGAAATTCAAAGCTGGTATTAATAGTTGCTACTGCACCGGACTTGAATCGATACATTACGTGTAAAATTTCTGGGAATAAATAACCGGTATGCATTCGTGGTCCAGCAAGTGCGCTAACCGCTACCACGTCACCACACATGGCTCGGATCCAATCGATGGTATGTGGACAAAGAACCGCTTGCGAACTGCCTACATTAATTGGATTAGCCCACCAAGTTCCAGGATAATGATAGGGTCGCATATCGGCATACTGTACTATACTGATAGCAAGCGGCTCGCCTAATGAGCCCTCTGGACGCGTAAGCTCGATCATTCTAGCCCAACTCGGTCGTAAGCGCCGTTTATGACCCACCATGAGCTTTACCTGGTGCAGGCAACAAGCGTTCACCATTGACCAACATTCGGCGACATTTCGAGCCATAGCTTTTTCACAGAACACGTGCAGCCCGCATTGAGCTGCAGCGATGGTTATCTCCGCGTGCACAAAATTAGCAGCTGTAATGAATACCGCATCTAATTTTTCGTGAGCAAACATCTGAAGATAATCAGTGTAGACGCTTGGATTTAAACTAAGCTTCTTTGCCGTCTCTTCAGCTCGCAAAATCTGCTGATCGCAAACAGCCACAACCCGAGCATACTCGTTTATATAACGTCCCATCTGAGCTCCAAACTTACCGCAACCCACAAGACCTATTCGTAAACTTCTCATTGTTGAAGTACCAACACCACTAATAATTCACTGCAAGCGCATATAAGTGCTGCGATAGGATGTTTAGTAACTTCTTATGGCTTGATGGTTTCACGTATCGGATAATTTCGATTAAAAAAATAAAGCCCGATTGCCCCGATTAACCCGATCCCTGCGGCCAGCCAAAATGGCCCCGCAGAGTTGAACGATGGATCACTTGGATTCATGTATAGATTCGTTAAAAAACCAAAAATGGTAGCGCCCAATCCTGAGCAAGTAACCGAACAACCAATTGCACAGGAACGTAAGCGGGCTGGCATATGTTCGGATAAGTACCCAGTTTGAGCCCAGCGCACTAATTGTCGGACCATTTCAAAGCAAGCACTTGATAGAAAAAGCATGCCGACAGTCGAAGCCCACCCCATACTACCACATGTTATAGCGAAACATCCGAGTAAGACTACCGCAAATATACCCGCTGCGCGGCGACCGGCAAAAAACCCTACCGCGATTCCCCCTGGTAGCAACATAAGCGCCCTCACCAGTTGCAGCGTACTCCAGCCTCGGTCCTGGGCCCCCGAAATTAGCCCAATATCTTCGGCACGGTAACGAAGGTATTGGTTGTTCGCTTGAAACATTGGTCCGCCAATCAAACATAGAGCGATCGTCAATGCCCAAAATCGGGGGTTTGATAAGAGTAGCCTTAAATCTGTTAATATACTGGAGGGACTTGCCTGCGAAGGGTCTCCAGAGAAATGGCCAGGCCTGAGTGCGTAAGCCCAGATAGCGATAGCGCTAATAAGTTTTATAATAGCTAAGCCATATAAAATAAGCGTAAAATTATGACCCGTCGGATTGTGTTCAGGTCGGGTTAAGTTAACCAGGAATGCGGCTACTCCAGACCAGTCGTTTCCATTCGCTAACAAAAATACCTGCTCGCGCCATAGGATCGCTCGGCCCACGAGCGGAGCAAGTAGGCTACCAGCACCAAGCGAAACCATTACGAGTCCGTTGGCATATCCTTTGCGTTCGAGCGGAACAACCTGCAGAAGCGATATAGCGCTGACCCACATCAAGGCACCACTTATTCCGCCACAAAATGATACAAGCATTAAAACCCATGGTTTGTGGAAAAGGCATAATGCGACCGGCACAAGCGCCTGAGCCATGAGCGCCACCGCCCAGACCTGTTTTTCGCCATACCTGCGCGCCAGTAAGCCGGCCAAGATTGGCGTAAAACACCACGGGGCAAACTGCCATACCACAAGACTTGACCATAAGCCCTTGGAAAATCCCGCACCAATACTAAAGTATAAAGGCAGCATATAATCTAGTATAGCCGAATAAAAAAAACTTAAAAAAGAAACTGCTATAGTAACTCGCAATCGAACTGTTCCGGTTAAAAGACTATGGGTTTCGCTCTTCAAATTTGTCATAAAATTGTGTGTAAAATATTAATGAAATAAACCCTATTAAGATGATGGCGGGTAGGTATAGGTTGCTTGTAACCCAAGAGGTGCTCCTACCCACCAGTATAGAAGTAGCAACGTACTCCACGCTATAAGAAATCCGATTGAATATGGCAGCATCAAAGAAACAAGCGTGCCGATGCCAGCACTTTTCACGTAACGCTGAACGAATACAACTATCAGGGGAAAATAGCTCATGAGCGGGGTTACGATATTTGTGCTCGAATCACCAATACGATACGCTGCCTGAGTTAATTCTGGTGAAATCCCAAGGGACATCAGCATGGGAATAAAAATAGGGCTTAATAAAGCCCACTTGGCTGAACCTGAACCTATAATCAAATTAACGCTCGCGGTTAAGAGTATAATCCCAATAATACTTACTTGGGCAGGCAATTTTAGCGCAGCTAAGGCGTTAGATCCTTTGAGCGCTATTATTATACCGATGTTAGATTGCGTAAATGCGGAAATGAATTGAGCCGCGAAAAAAGCCATAACCAAATAATAACTGATTGTCCCCATCGCCTTTGTCATACCCTCAACAATATCATTAAGGCTTTTTATTGTCCCTGCTGCATAGCCATAGCCGATGCTCGGAAGTAGAAAAAAAATGAAAAGCAAAGGAACGATCGATTGCATGAGCGGAGCATCGCTCTCGATGAGATTACCGTGGGCAGATCGCCAAGGAGAGTTTGCCGGTATTGCGGTTATGATCAAAAATGCTAAACAAATGAGAATAGCCGAGTAGCCAACCCAAAGGCCTCGAATCTCGCGCGGTTGTAGATTGTTAATACCATTAAGGGTTCCTGAATTACCATCGAGGGGGAACCGCTGAAGTCGCGGCTCAATAATTCTATCTGTAACATACCAGCCGACGCTAATTATAACAAAACATGAAGTGCTCATAAACCCCCAATTGCATAGCGGATTTATCATTATAGCAGGATCGATAATCTGGGCTGCTTTCAGTGTGAATCCCTGCAAAAGTGTATCAAACGCGGAAGGCAAAAAACTCGCGCTAAAGGCCCCTGAAACTCCCGCGAACGCAGTTGTTATTCCCAGAAGCGGATGGCGTCCTGCGGTAGCATACATTACGGCCCCGAGTGGTATAATGATAACATAAGCCGCATCGCCCGCAGAATGACTTAAAATGGCAACTAATAATAGCATTGGCGTCAAAAAGCGTAACGGAGTTATCTGCAGCAATCCTTTCAAGGATGCTTGAATAAATCCTGAATATTCCGCTACACCAACACCTAACAACGCGACTAATACTTGCCCGAGCGGTGGAAATTCAATAAAGACCTTAACCATGTTTTGCACGAAACCAACTGACGATTGCGCAGAGAGGAGGCTAACGATTCGCACATGCTCTCCCGTTCTAGGATCAATTTCTGAGAATTTAAAGGGGGCCAGCCAAGCCGAAGCCACCCAGGTAAAAACTAGCATGATCGCGAATAAAATAGCCGGATCGGGGAGCTTATTTCCGGCCCACTCAACGCTATCTAAAAATCGCTGAGTTCTCTTGGTTTGATCTGCCGCAGAAACGTCTTTTTTATTCATTTAGCTTTATTACTAAAGTTCGCCTGCAGTTAAGATATAATTAATTATACAATATACAAAAATATACGGTTAAATTAGTGAAGCCTTGTAAGCAAGCAATCATATGCTGTTTAGGTTTTTTAGCTGTGTGACGCATTTTCCTCTCTGGATGGACCGACCTGCGGCTACGTTGATAGATTACTAATAAAGTGTAAGTTGGCACAGTTACTTGGTTTGGATCATAAAAATATTTATCGGATGCACCCATTATTAACTTCTGCTTAAGTCCGTCCTCGAAGCGCACTTTCGCGCAATCAAGGTCGCCATAAATCAGCTGCTGCTTTATCTGCATCGCTCTACCCAGAATTTTTGCAATGGAGTTCGAATTGTTCAGTGAATTAGCATACTTGACGAGTTGCACATTGAACCTAGTGTGAGTAGTAACTGGGAAATCGCGCTGTTCGAGGTGTAGTTGACGATGGGCTGGCACCTCGGGGCTTAGCAGTACATCGGGATTATATACGACTAATTGTCACCCCACCGGCCGCAAGGCCGCCTTTCCGGCGTTAGCTCGGGCTTGTCATTCATTAAAGGATCCAATCCTGTGAATCGGCTGTGCTGCGAGCTATCGATGCAGCAATTAAAGCTTATCCTGCAAAACCAGCGTTCGCTAGTTTTAAGCGAGAGGTATGTCGCGCGACCTCGCCTCCCAGGCGTTGAGGTCGACCCTAAGCGCTCTGCCCACACAGCAGCAGGAAGCCTTTGGTTACCCGCCGCTGCACGCGGGAGGCTTCACCACTTTAGGGTGAATCAGCGTGATCACACATTCGAGATGACGCGTCTGGGGAAATAAATCGAAAGGTTGCACGGCGCTGAGCGTATAGCCGGCGGCCAAGAAGCCTTTGAGGTCGCGCATTTGAGTCGCGGGGTCGCACGACACATAAACCACCGCCCGCGGGCCATAGGCGAAAAGCTGCGTCAGGAACGCCTCATCACAGCCCTTGCGCGGTGGATCAATCACCACAGCCGTATCGGCGGCCGGAAAAGTTAGGCCCGCAAAAATTTGGGACGCATCGCCCGCTTGGAAGAGGGTATTGGTGATGCCGTTAGCCGCCGCATTTTCTGTGGCAAATTTAATGGAAGTCGCACTGATCTCGATTCCAGTAACTTTTTCGAAGGCGGGGGCGCAGCTCAGCGCGAACAATCCGCTGCCGCAATAGGCATCGACGAGGAATTTTGCCCCGCTGCTGGCAGCTTGAGCGCGGACATAACCGGTAAATGCCGGTAAAATAAAGGGGTTGTTCTGGAAAAAATCACGGGCGAGGAAGTGGAGTTTGAGGGCGCCGACTTGTTCGTGAACGACCGCATCGTAGTTCGTGGTGACGCCTTCGATGGCGTGACGCAGGAGTAGCGTCGCATCGCGTTTATACTCACCGGCGGCTAGCCGTTGGTGAGTCTTGGCGCGGACCTCAGGTAGTTTGGCGTTGATCTCGGCTGTGGCAATGGGACACGTCGGTACGTCGATCAGCGCAAAGCGATTGCCAGATTTGAGAAAGCCGATCGGGGGTAAATTAACGGCTGGCACTGGGAGGTCATGACTATCCTGACCACTGGCGGCGCTCAAGGGGGCGCCGGGGGCCCCAGTATTTTCCTGCGCATGAAAATGGGGAGTTATTTTAGAACGATAACCAAACTCTTTGGGCGAGGCGATCACGGGGGCTACCGGAAATTCTACGCCCGCCATATACTTCAGCAGTTCGGTTACTTGCTGCTGTTTCCATTTTAACTGCTCGGAATAGACGAGGTGTTGATATTGGCACCCGCCGCAGCGACCGAAGAGCGAGCATCGTGGCTCTTGGCGGTGCGGTGAAGGGGTTAGCACTTCGAGCAAATCTGCTTCGGAGTAATTCTTGTGGTTGCGATAGACGCGGACGCGCACTTTTTCGCCAGGTAAGGTAAAGGGCACCATGACCACCCAGCCGCCGGGGGGCGCGCCTGCTGCTGAATCGGGGAGTGGGACCCGGCCTAGGCCGACGCCGAGGTTAGTCAGCGTGGCTACCTCCAGTTCTAAGGTCTGGTGATAAGAGAAGGGTTGGTCGTTAAATTTCTTTTTGCCCACCGCTTACACAGAACACACCCCGAGCGCCGGTAAAAGGAAATTGCTGAGTTTGCTTTTCGTGTATTCCGTATCCGCTGTGGTTAACCTTCCTGAAAAAGTCACCAGTCTGCAGAATCAGCGCATTAAGCAGCTGGTAAAATTGCGCGATCGGCGCGATCGCGATGAGGCGGGATTATTTCTGGTGGAAGGGTATCGCGAGGTCCGGAGGGCTTTGGAAAAAAACATTCGCCTTCTCGAGCTCTATTTTTGCCCCGACTGGTTTCTCGGCGAAAATGAACCGGCCTTAATCGAGCAGGCGCGCCAAGCCGGCGCGCAACTTTTTGAATTATCGAAGGAAGCTTTCGCTAAATGCGCGTATCGCGATCGGCCTGATGGGCTGTTGGCGGTGGCGCCACAGTGGAAACACAGCCTCACAGATCTTAAGCTCAGCGCCGCCCCTTTTCTCCTCGTGGTTGAGTCCATTGAAAAGCCGGGCAATCTTGGGACAATTTTGCGCAGCGCAGACGCCGCGGGGGTGGATGGGGTTATCGTCTGTGATGCCGTCACCGATGTTTTTAATCCTAACGTGGTGCGCTCATCGACCGGCGTGCTTTTCTCTGTACCGATTGTAGTCGCGGATAGCGCTTCGGTCCATGCCTGGCTGAAGCAGCAGGGGGTCCGGATTGTGGCGACGACGCCGGATACGCCGAGCCTTTATACCCAAGTGGAGCTGCGTGGCCCGTTGGCGATTGTGATGGGCAGCGAGCAATACGGCCTGAGTGATTTTTGGCTCAAGCAAAGCGATTTGCTCGTGCGTATTCCTATGGCCGGCCAAGCGGATTCTTTGAATGTCGCGATGGCGACCATCATCACGCTCTTCGAGGCGGTGCGGCAGAGAAATGGCTAACGGCGTTGGAGCTGAGCAATGAGTTCGGCGGTGCCGACCTGCATGCTTACTCGTGGGCGGTAGCCAAGATGGAGGCGCGCGGCATCGATTTTGAACCAGTGGTCGGTGGCCATTTCATCAGCCACAAACCGCGTCATCGGCGGCTCCCCGTTCAGGGGAAGTACCCGCCAAATTATTTCTAAGAGGCCGCCGATCCGGCGAGCAGCGGGCAGGGAAAGGCGCTTTTTAACTTCTGGAAGCCCAACGCCCCGTAAGAGCTCATTAATCCAGTCCCACAGTATCACCGGCTCTCCGTTGGTGATGAAGTAAGCTTGGCCACCTGGATCTCGCAGTTCTTCTCCAACCGGCGCGCGCATAATCTCGCGGCTCGCGTTACGGTTTGTATGATAGCTGCCCAAGGCCTGTTCGGCAAGGAGGTGGGCGTCGATGACGTTGGTGATATGCGTAACATCAACGCGATTTTGGCCGGATCCGATAATGCGAAGGCGACCTTGACGCGCGAGGGCGAGCACGCGGGGCACGACATTTTTATCACCCGGCCCCCAGACGAGATGAGGCCGCAGCGAGAGAGTGGCTAACGCGGCGGAGTGGGCCTGGTGCACAAGTTTTTCAGCGGCGGCTTTGCTCGTGGGGTAAGCACAGGGAGCCGCGGTGCAAAGCGCCGCCGACTCATCCACACCTGCCAGATTACCGCCATGGTACACGACGCTGGGTGAACTGGTATAAATGAGGCGCGGCACGCCGACGGTGCGGCACGCGGCGATAATTTGGGCGGTGCCAGTGACATTAACTTTAAAAAAATCAGCCGCGGGGCCCCAGACACCAACGCGGCCGGCGACGTGGAAGACAGTTTCACAATTTTCGCAGCCACGGCGGAGGGCGGGCTCGTCGGCTAAATCGCCCGTAATAATTTCTGCGCCGAGCTTGGCTAAATTCGGCAGGGGGCGGCGGGCGAGAACCTTAACCCGACGACCCTCGATCAGTAAACGTTCGGCGAGTTTTCCGCCGATGAAGCCGCTGGCTCCGGTAATAAAGACGGCGCGATTCATGCCGGTGAGCCCAGAGCATAACTCGGTTCATGAGCGGCCCATTGGGTTAAGCTTAGACGGTGGATTTTAGCATTATGGCGAACATCCACGGGGAAATGCGGATGAAAATAGGCGCGAGTAATCGGCCGCGTATGAGCGTGAGCGGCGCCTATAATTTGTAATTCCCCTAGTAATTTTTGACGCAAGGCCCAGGTGGCCACCGTCGCTTGAGCGATGGGCTCGATTACGAGAGCTGGTTGATCGCGGTTGGGACCAAGGCCAATGAGGGCGCAGCGGGCGACGCCGGGGTGCTGATTAAAAATAGGCTCAACTTGTTCGGGGTAGAGCGTTCCGGTCGGTGTGATAACGCGCTCGGCTAGGCGGCCGCAAAACCAGAGCTGGCCGTGGATATCGAGATAGCCGGCATCGCCGAGTCGGTGCCAAGGACCACTCGGCAAACCTTGAGCTGTTTTTAGCGGGCTGATTTTAGCTAATGCGGTGGCCGCTGCTAATTGATCGTAGGTTTTTGTAACCATAGGCCCCTGGACAATAATTTCGCCAATTTCACCCACGGACATTTCGCAAATCTCCATAGCAGAAACCATCGCCGTCGTGCTCGGCGCAATAATTTTAATGGTTACCTCCTGGACCGGTTGACCGACACAGGTGCCTTGGCCGGCGGCCGTCGCCTTGGCGGTGGTGGTGATAACGTGAAGCCCGGAGATGCTGGCCACCGGCAAGGCTTCCGTGGCGCCATAAGGGCTGTAGGCCATCCCGTTGGGTAAAATTTTTAATAAATCGGCGAATAATTCCGGCGGGACGGGCGCACCCGCCATCAGCACCCGCTTCAGCGACGGCAAGGTGAGATTATTTTTTAGGCAGTAGCGGGCAATAATCCGCCAAAGAGTCGGCGAGCCGAATGAGTTCGTGACGCCTTCCTGTTGAATCGCGCGAACAATTTTTGCGGGATCGAGGTTGGCGGGTTGGCGCGGGTCGATCGCTGGAACAATGGTGGTCATCCCGAGTGCAGGATTAAAGAGCGCAAAAATCGGGAGCAGCGGTAGATCGATTTCGCCGGGGGTAATTCCGTAGGTTGTGCGGACGAGCCGCACTTGGGCGGCGAACATGCCATGTTCATAGCAAACTCCCTTGGGGGCGCCGGTGGAGCCGGAAGTAAAAAGGATCGCCGCTAGGTCGGTCGCCGCGCAGTCCGCGGCGAGGGTGACGGCGGCGTTGATTTTTTGGGCGCTGGCGAGTTGGGCGGTCGGCAAGCTACTGGCCCAGATGCGAATTCTTACCGCCGCAAACGCGGTGCGAAAAATATAGCTGGTGATTTGGGCAAGAGGAATGCCCAGCAACACGCGCGGTTGGGAGCGAGCGACGCAGGCCAAAAAGTTTTTTCGTCCCATGCCTGGATCGATAATGATGGGGATCGCGCCTATTTTAAAGAGGCCGAAAGCGGCCGCGATTAACGGCAGGCCTTGGCGTACCATCACGAGCACCCGATCACCGCGGCTGACGCCGGCCGCGCGGAGTTTATCCGCCCAGGCCGCAACTTCCCGCTCGAGGGCGCTGAACGATAGGGTAAGGTAATCGATCTCGCCGGAAATTTTTTGACCTCGGGCAATTTTCACGGCGGCCTGCGTCGGCTGACGGGTGGCCATCAGGGAAAGATGGTGGGCGATGTTGGCAGGCTCAGCCACGGTGCGGGGCTAGCTTTTCCAAGCTGGTTCAGCCTTGAGCAATTGCGCCTGCCAAGGGAGCAGCACCGTATCGATGCATTGGGGATCCCGGGCAAGCAAGACGAGTTGCGAGCGAGTGGCGATGAGGGTGGGATCAAGCTGTAAGCCTTGGGCCAGGCGATCTCGGTCGGCTTTAATTCGATCTTGCAGGGCGAGTTCGGCGGGCGACATCGGCGAAAATTCGCGGCGCCGTTCGCGGCGCGGCAGGGTTTGCGGATCGGTGGCATAGCCTTGTTGGACCGCTTCCACGAGACTGGGGTAGAGCCGGTCGTGGCGGCGGCCCAGATGAACCCGCAAAACCTCTTCGATCGGATATTCATCTTCGGCCGCGCCGGCTAGGCGGCCGAGCATTTCGTTCCCGACAACTTTAAAGGGCGGCGTGTTAATTGCTTCAGCCCAGCTTTCGCGCCAGAACCACAGAGCGTGCAAGACCGCTAGGCCGCGCCCACGCAATTTTTCTGAGCCGTTAATGCGCCAGGCATTTTCATCGGGCGCGGCAAAACCTGCGCGCCCCACTTCAATTTGCCAGCGACATTTCTGCTCCATCCAGTCGACGCGACCAAGGCGAGTGAGTTCAGCTTTTAAGCGATCACGCAATTCGGGCAGGTAATAAACATCAGTGGCGGCATAATCCAGCATGTCGCGGTCCAGCGGGCGCTGCGACCAATTGGCTTTTTGATGATCTTTATCCACATGGGCCCCAAAATTTTGTTCTAATAACGCGGCGAGACCGAAGCGGGGAATACTCAGTAGCTGAGCGGCAAACATCGTATCAAATAAGCTGAGCGGTTGAAAGCGGCAGAACTCCCAGAGCAAGCGGAGATCATAATCGCTGCCGTGCATGATCAAGGGCTTGGCCGCCAGTCGCGTCCAGAGCCCATCGAGTGGCAGGTCGGCAAGGAGATCGACCAAGTAAATTTCGCCGGCCGCTAGGATTTGCAGTAAGCAAACACGCGTCCGGTAGCGGAAGAGATTATCCGCCTCCGTATCGAGCGCGATTTCGGTGCAGCGATCGAGCGCCGCGTAGAGCGGCGGCAACTGGGTCGGCTGATTTATAAACTGGTAGTGCAGGGTCGGACTCAAAGGCGGGAGGGGCTGAATGGTTCCGCCTCGAGGCCGGCCTTAACGAGAGAAGTACTCCGTTGGTTCAGCACCACAAATGTTGCCATGATATTCATAGAAGAGGTCCGCCTACGGACCGAAGGGAGGCCAAGAAAAAACCTAAACGAGGCTCAGCGGCAAGACGGGATTATCGGTCGCCGGGCTCTAAATCCCCTACTCCACCTGCTGGGGTTGCTCAGGCTTACCCTGAAATATGCCGGCCCCCTCGGGGATTATTTACTGCTGTGCCTTTTGCGCTTTTTGTGGCCAATTCATCAGTCATGAAAGTCGTTGTGCTTTGCTCGGGTGGGATGGATTCGGTGGCGGCGCTTTATTGGGCGCGGACCCACTATACGGTGACCGCTGCCCTTAGTTTCGATTACGGGGCTAAACATAATCACCGAGAGATTCCCTGGGCCCGAGAGCATGCGGCTAAGCTGGGGGTACCCCACCAGATCATCGCCTTAGATTTCATTGGCCAACTTTTTGCCTCGGACTTGCTTAAGTCGGGCGGGGAAATCCCCGAGGGTCACTACGCCGCTGACAATATGAAGCTCACGGTCGTGCCCTTCCGTAATGGCATTATGCTGGCGGCGGCCGCAGGTTTTGCGGAAAGCGCGGGAGCAGAGGCGCTCGTCATTGCGGCTCATGCTGGCGACCACACGATTTACCCTGATTGTCGCGAAGATTTTATGACGGCGATGGGCAACGCCTTGCGGCTGGGGACTGATGCCGGCATTCAGTTACTCCGGCCTTTTATTACCAAGACGAAAGGCCAGATTGCCGCCGAGGGCGGGCAGCTGGGGGTAAATTTTGCGCAAACTTGGTCATGTTACAAAGGTGGCCTGATCCACTGCGGCAAGTGCGGTACGTGTGTCGAACGCCGCGAGGCCTTCCTGCAAGCAGGGTTGGTTGATCCGACCGTCTACGAGTCGCAGCCGCCTTTGCCGCTTAACCCAGCCAAGCATTAAATGCTCGTAGCAAAACTTCGCGCACAGCTTCGCGGTTACGCACCCGTTTAAATCTCTCGCAATGTTGATTTCTGAAATATTTTATTCGCTCCAAGGCGAAGGTGAATTAACCGGTGTGCCCTCAGTGTTTGTCCGCACGAGTGGATGCAATCTTCGCTGCAATTGGTGTGATACGCCTTATGCCTCATGGCAGCCGGAAGGAACGCAGATGACAGTAGGCGAGATCGTGGCGGCGGTTAGCCCGCATCCCGCCCGCCACGTTGTGCTAACCGGAGGCGAGCCGATGATGGCGCCAGACATTCAGGCGCTCGCGGCCGCGTTGAAGAAATTAGATTACCACCTCACGATTGAGACCGCTGCGACCATCGTGCCGGCCGGCATTAGTTGCGATCTCGCCTCGCTGAGTCCGAAGCTAAAAAATTCCTCCCCGGATGAGCGGCTCGATGACACCTGGCGCCGGAAACACGAGAACTTGCGCTGGCAGCCGGAAGTGGTGCGGGCGTGGCTCGATCGTGGGCGCTATCAACTCAAGTTTGTGGTCGCTCAAGCAACGGATCTGATAGAAATCGAAACGCTGCTGGCTTCGTTAGAGCGGGAGATTCCTCGGGCCAAGGTATTGCTGATGCCGGAGGGAACCACGGTCGAGGTCTTACGGGCCCGTGCGGTTTGGTTGGCTGAATTATGTAAGGCGCGTGGCTATCGTTACGCCCCGCGCCTGCACGTGGAACTATACGGCAATAAACGCGGCACATGAAAAAAAATTTAAAAATTAACGCAAATCCACCCCGCAAGTTATCGGAGGAGTTGGCTGATTTACGTAATCGCTCCGCCTTGGGCGCATTAACGCTGCGGGAGGTTATCTACACGCTTGGCGGGCGGGCCTACACGCTGCTGGTGTTATTGTTGGCCCTCCCTTTTATTACGCCCATTCCGTTGCCGGGCTTGTCCACCCCCTTTGGATTAGCGATCGCCCTGATCGCGCTCCGGTTGACGTTGGGTCAGCGCCCTTGGCTCCCGATGAAACTGCAGCGCAAAGTATTGCCGCCCGGTTTTTTTGGAAAGCTTTTCACGGTCGCCGAGAAAACGATTCGGATCATTGAAAAACTAATCCGGCCCCGCCTCACTTTTTTAACCGACACGCCAGGGTTAGTGCAACTGCACGCGGTTTTAATGCTGACCGCGGCGCTGGTGTTAGTGTTGCCGCTCCCGATTCCTTTTACGAATTCCTTCCCGGCTTGGGCAATTTTATTGGTCGCAGCCGGATTGCTGGAGCGCGATGGCCTCTTTATTCTCGCGGGTTATCTCATCTTTGCGCTGGGCGTGCTTTATTTTATTTTTCTTGGGGAGGCCGCGACGGCGTTACTGCAGGAGTTGGTGCAGTGGATTCGCGCTTAGCCGACAGGCTCAAGAAAAAGCTAGATCGCCAACACAATTTTCCCGAACTGCTCGCCGGCCGCCATGCGGCGCAAGGCCGCATCGGCTTCAGCGAGGGGAAATACTTTATCCACGACGGGCGTAATTTTATGGGCAGCGACAAAGGTCATGAGGTTCGCGAAATCTTCCAGCGAGCCCATCGTGGTGCCCAGTAAATTGATCTGCCGGAAAAAACATTTACGGAGATCAAGGCTCGATGGGTTACCGCGCGTGGCACCGAAGAATACAATGCGCCCGCCCGGCGTGGTGAGATCGATCAGTTGGGCTAAGCCCTCGCCGCCGGCGCTATCCACGATCACCGCAAAGCGCCCGGCTTGTTGCTGCAAGGCCTCCGCCCAATTCATCTCACGATAATTTACCCCGCCTAAAGCTCCGAGGGTGATGGCGCGCGCGATTTTCTCGGATGAACTCGAGGTAACCCAGACTTGCGCCCCCGCGGCCACCGCCAATTGCAACGCAATGAGCGCGGCGCCCCCGCCAATTCCCGTGATGAGCACCCGTTCGCCCGGTTGAAGCTGGGCGCGCGTAAATAAAGCGCGCCAAGCCGTCAGCCCGGTGAGCGGCAGAGCAGCCGCTTGCTCCCATGACAGGTGACGGGGCTTAAGGGCCAGGTTAGCAACTGGGACGACGCATTGTTCGGCAAAGGTGCCCGCGTCGGGCAAACCAAGAATGCGGAATTGTGATCCTTGGGCGCGGGGATTAACCCCCCAGTCGAGGGCTGGGTTAATAATTACTTCGCGGCCGACCCAAGGCGTATCTTTGGGCGAACCAACTGTCAGGACGGTGCCCGCGCCATCTGAACCGAGAATCATCGGCGTTTTGATGCCGGCATATTGGCCCAGTTGAATCCAGAGATCACGGTGGTTAAGCGCCGCCGCTTTCAGTTGCACGACGGCCTCACCCAACGCGGCCAGCGGATTGGGCACGGCTTGCACCGCTAAAGGTTTTTTAATTTCGGTGAAGACGGCGGCTTGCATGAAATTAAAATTATTTTGCTCGAGTTAAACGCAAAGCTTCCAGCCGAATAAACAAACCTTCAGCGCTAGATTTAGTGCGCTCCGTCGGCGAAGACGATTCCACCCACAATCGTGCCAGTGCAGTGGCTCGTGTATTCAAAAGGGTCGCCATCATAGAGGGCCAGATCGGCATCTTTACCCACGACGAGGGAACCGGTGCGATCGGCGATGCCGAGTAATTGGGCCGCGCCACTGGTAATGCTGGCGAGGGCGGCTTCAAAGCCGAGGCCATGGGCAGCGGCGACCGCTGCTTCAAATAACACTACCCGAGTTTTCGGCACATAGGCTTCATAGCTGCTCTGTAAGGCAATGGGGATGCCGGCCGCCTGCAGTTTTCCGGCCGTTTCCACGCTGAGATTTTCCATGTCTTCGTAGCTGCGTTGCATCGTGGGGTGCACAATCACGGGAAACCCACTGGCTTTAATTTGGGCCAAAACCATTGGCGCATCAGCGCAGCCATCGAGAACAATTTTAAGATTAAATTCTTGGGCGAGGCGGAGGGCTGAGATAATATCCTGCTGACGATTAGCCGTAATCAACAGGGGCTGCACCCCAGCCAGAGCGCGGAGGAGGGTTTCGGTTTTTAAATCCCGAGCCGGGCGCTTGCTCTCGTCTTTAGCCTCGCGCTTCTTGGCGTACTCTTGAGCTTTGATTAGTTCAGCGCGCAACATCGCGACCGCTTTGGAGCGGTTGCCAGGTGATTTGCTCGCGGCGGGCCCACCTTCGGCATTAGTCAGACCGTTGCGACCTAGCGTGACGGCGGTCATCGCGGCAGGATTAATCACATCCTCATCCGCCGTCCGGCCAAATGTTTTCACAATCATCGTTTGCCCAGAAATCAGTGCGGCGGGGGCATGACCGGTATTGACGGTGGTGACACCGTAAGAGCGCACCCAGCGGACGAGAGGATCTTTGGCGTTATAGGCATCCAGGGCGCGGAGTTCCGGTTGCACGGCCGAAGACTTTTCTAACATATCTTGATCCTGAGCTTGGTTGAGTAAGCCCGAGAGGCCGACGGTAGCATGGGCATCGATCAATCCAGGCGTAACGACGGCGGCTTGCAGGATGCGGTAGCCCTCGGGAATCTTTACGGAAGCCTTGGGGCCCAGCGCGGTGATTTTACCATCACGCAGGAGAATAACGCCGTCTTTTAGCGGCGCACCGGCCATCGTGTAGATGGTGGCGCCCATGACCGCGATATTTTCGGCGTGCGCGCCGCCCAGGGCGATGAGCCAAGTGACCAGTAAGCTAAAGCGAGTAATTGTTTTCATTGTTCACCTCCATTATTGGCGTTCGCGATTAAGTCCCCTGCGCTGGTGAAACAACAGAGCTGGGCGCGGCGGGAATCACCGGCGCCCGCCCCACCGACTGCATAAAGATGATCGGCTGGGCGGGAGAGATCGAAAACCTTCGTTCCTTCAACCCAGGTTTGCTCAATGTGGGCATAGACACTCAACGGATCAGCGGAGAGTACAATGAAGTCAGCATCCTTGCCCGGTTCCAGTGAGCCGACGCGGGCGTCGAGGCCGAGAATTTTAGCGTTGGCGATCGTGACGGCGGCGAGGGCTCCTTGGCGCGTCATGCCCGCCCGAACGGCCAACGCGGCTGAGCGCAGGAAGCGCCGCGAATCGCAAATGGGGTCGTCGGTATGAAAACCCACGAGCACGCCGGCTTGTTCTAAGATGGCTGGCGTGCGCCAGTCGGCATCTTTGGTTTCTAATTTACCACCGGGTGAATCAATCATGATCACCGAGCAAGGCGCCTGGGCTGCGGCGATTTCGGGGGCCACCCTCCAGCCTTCGCTGACGTGGTGGAGAACAACCTTGAAACCAAATTCTTGGGCGAGGCGCAGCACCGTGAGAATATCGTCGTGGCGGTGCGTGTGATTTTGGACGATGCGTTGGCCGGCGAGGACCTCACTCATTTTCTCGAGCGCGAGGTCGCGCGGGGGAAGTTTTTCGGCGTCGCCATTGGCGCGTTTAATTTTGTCCCGATATTCTTGCGCCTTAATATATTCTGCCCGGACCAAAGCGGCCGATTTGGCGCGCGTTCCGGGAAAGCCATTGGCCCCGCGCATGGAATTAGTGCCATTGGCCATCTTGAGGCCGCCCGCGTTGGTGCCATCCGGCAGCTTGATTAATAAATCATCAACGGTCCGGGCTTCGCGTAGTTTCAGATAAAGCGTTTGCCCGCTGATCAGGTGGCCGGAGCCCGGCATCACGTTGACGGTGGTGATACCGCCGGCCCGGGCTTTTTGAATCGAGGCATCGCGCGCATCGAGCGAGTCGAGCACGCGCGTTTCCGGTTGGATCGGGCCGGAGCCGTCGCCGCCGCTGCCGGAGCCAATGTGGCTATGGGAGTCGACGAGTCCCGGCATGAGCACCTTACCGGTGACATCGTGGATTTCGGCGTCCGCGGGAATCGCAATTTTGTCGGCCGCGCCGACGGCGATAATCTTGCCGCCTGCGACGACGAGCACACCGCGGGCGATGGGCGCCCCGCTGATCGGAATAATTTGGGCGCCGGTAAAGACCTGCGGTTTCTCTTGGGCGTTAACGCTCGCGGTTAATCCGAGCAGTGCCGCGAGGCATAACAGGGGGCGATTTAGCATAGGCTGTAACCGTAGGCCATCGGGAGGTTTCAGCAAATGCAAAGCATGGTTGTAATTTGACACTTTCGCTCGCGCTTCAACGGTGGGAATCGTCTATGACGACTGTCGCTGCCAGTAAAAAATTTCATTATGCTTGGATCACCGCAGGCGTAACCTTCTGTGTGTTGTTGGCGGCGGCGGGAGCGCGGGCCGCGCCGGGAGTTCTTTTGCTGCCATTGGCTAATGAATTTCAATGGAGCCGTGCCACGGTGTCCTCGATCATTTCGATCAATATCTTTCTTTATGGTTTGATGGGCCCATTTGCCGCCGCGCTTTATCAGCGCTTCGGCCTCCGGCGCACAATGATGGCGGCAATGACTTTGCTCGCGGCGGGTTATGGTCTTTCGACCCAGGCCACCAGTTACTGGCAGTTTGTGGTGCTGTGGGGCGTAGTCGTCGGCATAGGCTCAGGCCTGGCGGCCACCGTTCTCGGGGCGGCGGTTGCTAATCGCTGGTTCACTCACCGGCGCGGACTTGTGATGGGTTTGCTTACGGCGAGTACCGCCACCGGGCAGTTAATTTTTCTCCCCAGCCTTGCTGCAGTGGTAACCACGCATGGCTGGCGCGGAGCGCCTCTTCTCGTGGCCGCCGCCGCCGTGCTGATGACTCCCCTTATCTGGTGGTTGATGCGCAATGATCCGCGGGATGTTGGCTTGCGGCCTTATGGTGAGACTGGTCCGGTGGAGTCGGCGATCCCCGTGATGGGGAATCCCGTGAAGCGGGCAATTGATGCTTTGCTGGAAGCGATGCACCGGCGTGATTTTTGGCTATTGGCCGGTTCCTTTTTTGTCTGTGGCGCCAGCACTAATGGTTTGATTGGGACGCATCTTATTTCGGCGGCTTTTGATTGTGGGATTCCGGCGGTGCGCGCAGCGGGGCTGTTGGCGATGATGGGTTTATTTGATCTTGTTGGGACAATGGCCTCGGGCTGGTTGAGCGATCGTTACAACTGTCGCTACCTCTTGTTCATTTACTACGGGTTGCGCGGCATCTCGCTCTTATTTTTGCCTATCGCGCTGCTTGGTCCGGTGGCCGGGTTGGGCGTGTTTGCCGTATTCTATGGGCTGGACTGGATCGCGACAGTGCCGCCAACCATTAAGCTGACCGGCGAGGTTTTTGGGCGCGAGAAGGCCAGCATCGTCTTTGGTTGGGTGGTCGCAGCCCACCAAGTGGGGGCCGCGTGGGCATCGTATGCGGCCGGGGTGCTGCGCACCGTGACGGGGACTTACACGCTAGCTTTCTTCAGCGCGGGGGCGCTGTGTCTGATCGCGGCGCTCGTTGTACTGCCGATCGGCCGGGGCCAACGGGCGACCCTGCGGCCAGTCTCAGCTTAGCGTTTTAACTTGGCGCGGAGTTTTTTAATTTCCGGACTAACCGCGCTACAACCCTCCTGACCGCAACCGGCGCCGGGGCTTTTTTTAAGCCAAGAGCGCATAAGCAGAGCGACGGCCATGCCCACAATCGCGAAAGCGATGAAAGTTTGGGTAGAGGCAGACATGAATAAAATTAGGCTATCAATAATCAAGCGCTCGGCCGATTTGATAAATGGCGAAGCACACGAGCCACGCGGTACCGGTCATGTAGGCGATTTGAAAGAGGGGCCAGCGCCATGAGTTGGTTTCACGTTTTACTACGGCGATCGTACTCATGCACTGCATCGCGAAAACATAATAAACCATCAGGGTGATACAAACGAGTGGCGTGAATAAGCTGGCCCCATTCGGCCAGCGGGCTGCGCGTAAAGCGTCGCGGACCGGCAAAGTGTCCTCCCCGTTGTCCTGTACGCCAAAAATGACACTCATCGAGCTGACAAAAACTTCGCGCGCGGCAAATGATGTCACTAAGCCGATTCCAATGCGCCAGTCGAAGCCCAGTGGTTTAATCACTGGTTCAAGGAGATGGCCTGCTTGACCAGCAAAGCTGACCGCAATTTGCGCCTCAGCGGAGGCTTTAGGATCGGGATGTTTAGGGTAAGTGGTGAGGAACCACAGCACGATCGAGATGCCAAGGATGATGGTCCCGGCATTTTTTAAAAACAGCCAGCTGCGCTCCACCATTTGGCGAAGGATTTCCTTTAGGCGGGGCGGCTGATACGCCGGCAGCTCCATAATCATTAACGGCCGCGCGCTCTTGAAGAGCGTGCGTTTAAAAAGCCAAGCGAAGCCAAAAGCCCCGAGCGTACCCAAGAGATACATGAGCAGCATGAGACCCGCCTTCCACGTAGCCGGCAGGGCCGCGGCGGGCAGAAGAGTCGCAATCATGAGGAGATAGACAGGGAGCCGAGCGGAGCAGCTCATCAGTGGAGCAATTAAAATTGTGACGAGCCGATCTTTGGCGTTTTCGATCGTCCGAGTGGCCATAATCCCCGGAATAGCACAGGCGTAGGAGCCCAAGAGGGGGATAAATGATTTTCCATGCAGCCCCACTTTGCTCATGGGGCGGTCCATCAGAAAAGCCGCGCGCGCCATATAGCCCGTGCTTTCGAGTAACCCCACGAAGAAAAACAAAATTAGAATTTGGGGAAGAAAGACGACAATGCCCCCGACCCCGCCGATCACGCCATCGGTTAAGAGATCGCGCAAATCACCTGGCGGGAGAATATTTTTAACTCCGCGGCTCAGCGCGGCGATGTGTGCATCGATCCAGTTCATCGGATATTCCGCCAGAGAAAAAATAGAAAAAAAGAGCGCAGCCATGACGAATCCAAAAAATAACCAACCCCAAATGGAATGCACGAGGACGGCATCTAGGCGGTCTGAGCCCGATAATTCTGGCGGGCGCGGGCGGCGCAGAACCTCGCGGCAGAGCGTATTAATGGCGTCGTAACGGCTGCGAATCAGGGTGCCGGACCAATTACTTTCTTCACGGGCACAGCGTTGTTGCCACGCGGCCAGCACGGCAGCGGTACGCGCACTCAGGGGTTTAGACCCCGCAATCCGCACGCTTTCGAAATCGGTGAGCAGCAGCAGCGCCTCGGCGCGCGCGATGAGTGGTGATTGGGCATCAGCATCGCTCAGCGACGCTTGTAATTCAGCGACGGCCGGTGCGATCGGGGCGGGAACATCCCAACGGTGTCGGGCTAACGGCAGATCGCTGCGACTCATCGCGAGCTTAAGTTCAACCAAGCCCTCCCCTTTCACCGCGGCGCAGGCAATGACGACAACCCCGAGGGCGGCCGCCAGTTGGTGAGTATCAATCCGCAGGCCGGCTTTAACGGCCAAATCCATCATATTAAGCACCAGGATGACTGGACGACCTAAGTCGAGAATCTGGTGTACGAGGTAGAGGTTACGCTCAAGATTGGTGGCATCGAGCACACAGATGACCCGATCCGGTTGCGGCGTATCTTCGCGTCGGCCAAATAAAACATCCCGCAAGACCGCTTCATCAGGTGAGCGCGCGGCCAAGGAGTAAGCGCCGGGGAGATCGATGATTTTCATTGGCCGGCCGTGCTGTGAGTAGCACTCGCCGATTTTCTTCTCCACCGTTACCCCGGGATAGTTGCCGACCTTCTGCCGTAACCCCGTCAGGGCGTTGAATAACGTGGTTTTACCGCAGTTCGGATTACCCACCATCGCATAGATCGGCGTGCGGGCAGATCCCGACGGTCGCTTTTTACCCTGCGGCGTGATGTGCGGCGGCAAAATCACAGCGAAAAATTACCGCAAGCGTGGAGCCGATTCGCCATAATCTGGCGCCAACTGCTCAGCGAACCCCGGCGGGCAAGGCTTCCACCAGAATAGCCATCGCGGCGTTGTGGTTGAGGGCGATGCGCGTGCCGTTAACTTGGCAAAGGCTGGTGGTGCGGCCAGATATTTTGGTAACCAAAGCGGCTTCGCCAAAGCCCATCTCGCGCAACCGTTGGGCGAAGCCGTCATCACCATTAATCACGCAAATTCGCCCAGTGGCTCCAGCGGCAAGCTGGCAAAGCGGCAAAAGGTGAAGTGCAGATGACACGGTAGGTGAGACTAAGTATCAGGAATGAAGCAGAAAAAAGCCCTAGGTCAAACTACTCGTGGAGTAGGCCTAGAGCAAAAAGTTAGCGCCGCCGACGTTTGACGGCGAGCTGAACCCCAGAATAGCGCACCAGGCTCTGCAAGTGTTCGTATTGCTGGGGATCCATATCGTTCGCGGCCTTGAGCTCCTGCTCGGCCCGTTTCATCGCTAGCTCAACCGCATTTTCATCAATCTTCTCTTCAGTGATGGCATGCTCCGCGAGCACGCGAACGGTGTCGCCATCGATTTGGGCAAAGCCCCCCCCCACCGCCAACCACTGAATGGAGTTGCCCTTAGTGACGCGCAATTCGCCGCTCTCAATTTGGGTGAGCAAGGGAATGTGGCCGGGGAGAATACCAATTTCACCTTCAACGGTCGGAATCACGACACTATCAATCGAATCGGCATAAACCTTCGCTTCGGGCGTGACGATTTCGAGGATTAGCGACATGGGGGTGAAATATTAAGTAACGAGGATTAAGCGTGAGCGGGTCTCGTTACTTTTTCGCGGAAGCTGCGAGCACTTCGTCAATGCCGCCTTTCATGTAGAAGTCACCTTCCGCAACATGATCAAGCTCGCCATCGAGAATCATCTTGAAGCCGCGGACCGTCTCTTTGACGGGAACGTATTTACCAGGCGTACCGGTAAACACTTCCGCCACGGCGAACGGTTGTGAAAGTAAGCGTTGGATTTTGCGGGCGCGGTAGACCATGAGCTTATCCTCGGGGGGAAGCTCATCGAGACCGAGAATTGCAATGATGTCCTGGAGATCCTTGTAGCGTTGCAGTACGCGTTGGACTTCGCGGGCGACGCGATAGTGCTCTTCGCCGACGATGTCAGCTTGCAGCGCTTTAGAAACCGAGGCCAGCGGGTCGACGGCCGGATAGATACCGAGTTCGGCGATCGAACGCTCGAGTACGATCGTGGAGTCCAAGTGCGCGAAAGTATTGGCCGGCGCCGGGTCGGTCAAATCGTCCGCCGGTACGTAGACCGCTTGCACAGAAGTGATGGAGCCTTTCTTGGTCGAAGTGATGCGCTCTTGGAGGAGGCCCATTTCGTTGGCGAGCGTAGGCTGGTAACCGACCGCCGAAGGCGACCGGCCGAGGAGCGCAGACACTTCCGCGCCGGCTTGCGAG
>SXZN01000136.1 GCA_005787865.1 Opitutaceae bacterium
AATAATTCTGGTAACGGCAAAGGGGGCCAAGGGGCTTTGATGGGCGCGGCGGTGGGATCCATTTTGGGTGGGACGATTGGAAATCAGGCCGACCACAGAAATGGCACGATCTATGGCTCCGAGCAGGCTGCGACCACGCAGATTATCGCCGAGTCGCCACCTCTGCCGCCGCCGCCACAGCGGCAGGTAGTCGTCTATCAGCGTCCTGCGCCGACCGCGCTGTGGATTGAAGGCCACTGGGAATTTGACGGCCGGGGGTATTCCTGGGTGGACGGACGCTGGGAAATCCCCCCGCCACGTTATCATCACTATGTGGCGCCGCGCTGGGAGCGCCGTGCGCGGGGCCACGTTTATATCCGGGGCCACTGGCGGCTCTAAGCCGTCGCTTTGAGCTGCCGCGGCGGGTGGTGATTATTTAACACCGTCGAGCCCGCGGCGCTCGAGGAACGGCGCGATGTCGGGATCGCCCCCCGTGAAGTCGCGGAACAGCTTCATGGCGTCTTCGCTGCCGCCACGAGATAGCAGCTTCTGCCGAAGGCGATCGCCGTTGGCGCGGGTGAGGCCGCCATGGGTCTTGATCCAGTTAACACTCGTGGCGTCGAGCACCTCGCTCCAAAAATAAGAATAATAACCCGCCGAGTAGCCTCCCCCAAAGCTATGAGAGAAATAGGTGCTGCGGTAGCGCGGCGGTACCGCCGCAAAATCTAGGCCGGCCTTTTTTAGCACGGCGCGCTCGAAGGCGAGGACGTCATCCGCCTCGATCTTATCGGTGGCGCTGAGTTGATGCCAAGCTTGGTCAATCAGATTGGCCGCGACTAATTCTGTGGTGGCAAACCCTTGGTTAAATTTATCCGTCGCCTCTACTTTCGCCAGCAGCTCGGATGGAATCGCCGCCCCCGTCTGGTAGTGCTTGGCATAATTCGCTAAGATCGATGGCCAAGCGGCCCACATTTCGTTTATTTGGGAGGGGTATTCGACGAAATCCCGTGGCACGCTCGTGCCGGCAAAACGTGGATATTTGACCTGGGAAAACATGCCATGAAGGGCGTGACCAAATTCATGGAAGGCCGTCCGGACTTCGTCGTGCGTCAACAGCATCGGTTCGCCAGCGGGGGGCTGGGTGAGGTTGAGGTGGTTCGCAATCACGGGGCGGGTGCCGCGCAAGCCATTCTGCGATACGTAGGCATTCATCCAAGCGCCCCCATTCTTATTGGAGCGGGCGTATAAATCGGCGATGAAGATAGCGAGTTGGGTACCATCAGCTTCGAATACATCAAACACGCGGACCGTCGGTTCATACACGGGTAGGTCGTGACGTTCTTTAAAGGTGAGACCATAGAGCTGGCCGGCGGCAAAGAAAACGCCGTCGAGTAAAACGTGATTAAGCTCGAAGTACGGTTTGAGTTGGCTCTCGTCGAAATCATATTTCGTCTGCCGAACTTTCTCGGCGTAATGTTGCCAATCGGCGGCCTCGAGACGGAAGCCGCCCTTTTCTTGATCGATGATGGCTTGCATGTCGGCGGCTTCGCGGCGCGCGTTGGCCACGGCGGGTGGCCCCAGTTGGGCGAGCAATTTATTTACCACGTCGACTGACCCAGCGGTCTGTTCATCGAGTGAGAAGGCCGCATAAGTGGGGTAGCCGAGGAGGCGGGCCCGCTCGGCGCGTTTTTGGGCTAGGGCGGCAACGATGGCCCGATTATCAAATTCACCGCCACGACTGCCGCGGGCGAGTGAGGCGGCCATGATTTTAGCGCGGGTCGTGTGATTCGTGAGCGCCGTGAGCGGGGGTTGTCCGGTCGTATTTTGGAGACGGATCTTATATTTGCCAGTGTGCCCTTCAGCCTTTGCGGCCGCCGCCGCCGCGGTAATTTCTGCCTCTGAAAATCCGCTCAGTTCCTCGCGCGTATCGATCCACACGGCGGAAGCAGCTACTTCTTTTAAAGTGTTTTGGGTGAAGCTGGTTTGGAGCGTCGCCAGCTGACGGTTGAGGGCTTTTAATTTCTCTTGATCAACCGGAGCCAGTTTGGCGCCGGCGCGAACAAAATCTTTATAGTAGCGCCAGAGTAATCGTTGGGACTCGGCATCTAGGCCGAGAGTTTCCCGGGCCGTGTAAAGCGTTTCGATGCGCGTGAAGAGAATAGGATTAAGACGAATAGCGTCGGAGTGAGCCGACAATTGTGGGGAAAGCGTCCGTTGCAGTTGTTGTAGTTCAGGGTTGGTGTTACAGCTCGTGAGGCTCCCAAAGATCGTGCTGACGCGCGAGAGCAGTTCGCCCGCCCGCTCCAGGGCAACGATGGTGTTTTCGAAAGTTGGGGCACTTGGATTATTGGCAATGCTTTCAATTTCCTTGAGGTGGGCCGCCATGCCTAAAGCAAAACCAGGAGCAAAGTGTTCGTTTTTAATTTTATCAAATTGCGGGTATTGAAAGGGCAGGGGGCTTTCGGTGAGGAGGGGGTTGTCAGTCATGGCGGAAGCAGTAACGGCGGCGGGGAGTCCCAGGGGTTGCGCCAAGGTTATTATAAAAGATAAGACGAGCAGGGATAGGCAACGGTGGTCAGTGGTTTTCATCGGTAAAAGAGGCTGGGAGCAGAGGCCTTGGTTAGGTTTTGGCAAGATTTTCGGCGCTGGCTGGCCCGCCAATTTACCGCGTTAGTCGGCGCACTTGGCCCGACACAAGATTGCAAAAAAGCAATTCACCGTCGGCAGGATTTCTGCCGAAGCTAACCACTGCGCTAGGCTCTTTAGCGATCTCGGTGAAGCGACCGGCCGACTTCAGCGGGAGCGCGAAGATGCGCCCGCTGGCGAAGTCAGCAAAAATATAGGTGCCACTGAGTTCGGGCAAGGCTGGCCCGCGGTAAATTATGCCGCCGGTCACTGAGACGCCTAATTTGTGGTCATAATCGGCGATGGGCTCAGCCAGTCCCGCGCGGGGCTGGGCTTGCCCAAAGGCCTGTTTACCCTCGCGCAGGGGCCAGCCGTAATCTTGGCCGGGCTTGAGGATATTAACTTCTTCGATCAGGTTTTGGCCGACATCACCTGTCATCCAAGTGAGACTGGGCGCATCATAGGAGAAACGCCAAGCGTTCCGGAGGCCCGTCGCCCAAGTTTCGGTTCGTAATTTAAGTGGATCGACGGGCTTGCCGCGATGCGCCCGCGTTCCGATGAAAGGATTGTCGGCCGGCACCGCATAAAAAGCTTCACCTTGGGCATCTAAGTGCACGGCCGGATCGTTGTTGGGGCGGAGGTTGCCCGGCTGACGATCGACATCAATGCGGAAGATCGCCGCAAAAAATCCTTTGTCGATGTGCCCGCCATGATCAAAAGCGTCGCCGCCCGCTCCGCCGTCACCGCAGGAAAAATAAAGATAACCATCCGGACCAAAATGCACGTCGCCGCCGTTATGGTTGCCTGCCGGATCAAGTTGCGTGATGAGCGGTTGCTCGCTGGCGACATCGACCTGCCCAAGGTCTGTCGGCGTAACTTTAAATCGAGCCAGCCGTTGGTGTAATTTGCCCGCAATTTTCAAACTATAATACACATAAATTTGGTGGTTTTCGGCAAAGCGCGGGTGCACTGCGAGGCCGAGCAGGCCGCACTCCCCGCCTTTCTCAAACTTGCCGTCGCGGGGCTGGGTGAGGTCGAAAAAAAGTTGTTTGCGCGGCTGGTTCGCGCGGAGGCCGGTGACGAGTTGGACGGTGCCATTTTTTTCTAAGACCAAGAGGCGATCGCTTTGCTCTGGGATTTCGGCGAGTCCGAGGGGCTGATTAAAGGTGAGACCACCGAGGGCGTCAGCCGTTTGATAAGCGACTGGACTCGCCTGAGTGGATGAGGTGCTAAACAGGGCGAGCAAAAGGGTAGCGAGACGCATAGGGGTATTTCGAAGGGGGAATTCGCGGAAGCCATTGAGCAACATGAAAGGTCTACTAAGTATTCATGGAATCAAAATTTTCAAGGAATGCTCTGAGCGAGCGCGAATTTTATCGAGCAAGTCGTCCGACCGCCTTCGTCGCGCGGCCGGATGTTAGCGGCGGGATCGAGGCACTAACATCGCTGTTGCCTCATGGGGCAGACGAATTGAGCATCTCCCCATGGCTAAACCGAAGATCAAGTGCGGCGTCGCGGGCGTGGGCTCGCTCGGCCAGCATCATGCGAGGATCTATGCGACCTTGCCGGCGGTAGAGTTGACCGGTATTTTTGAGGTGAGCGACGCCCGCGCGGCGGAGATCTGTGCGAAATATAATTGCCGCCGCTTTGCGACAATTGCGAAATTAGGCGAGGCGTGCGATGCCATCAGCGTCGTCGTCCCGACGGATCAGCACGCGCAAGTTGCCCTGCCGTTACTGGCGCAAGGCTGTCATTTGCTCATTGAAAAACCCTTATGCGCTAATCTGGCCGAAGCGGAGCAGGTCCTCGCCGCGGCGCGGGAGCATCGCTGTCTCGTCCAGGTTGGCCACATCGAGCATTTTAATCCGGTGATGAGTTATTTGGAAAAGCACACGGGGCATCCCCAGTACATTACCACCGAGCGACTGGCGCCTTATCAACCGCGCGGCACGGAAGTTGGCGTCGTGCTTGATCTTATGATTCACGATATTGGGATTGTGCTAGCCTTGGTGAAGTCACCGATTCGCAAGATCGATAGCGTGGGCATTACGGTGCTCTCCAAGACGGAAGATATCGCGAACGCGCGCATCGAATTTGAAAATGGCTGCGTGGCTAATCTCAGCGCGAGCCGAATGAGCCTGAAGAAAAATCGGGAGATCCGCGTCTTTCAAGATAACGCGTATCTGTCGTTGGATTTTATGAACCAAAAAGGGCACCTCGTGAAAAAGAGCGATATCATTGCCTATGGTTTGAAAATGAAAATCGGACTCGTGCCGGCGGGCGACGCGAGTTCGATTCCGGTCCACGAAATTCCGATCGAGCAAGGTGAGCCCCTGGCGATTGAGTTAGCCCATTTTATCGAAAGCGTGCAGGAAGCGAAGCAACCTAAGGTCGGTGGCGCCCTCGGTAAGTCAGCGCTCGAAGTTGCCATCACGATTACGGAGCAGATTCGGCGAGCGGCGCAAAGATGAGCAATTCCCCCTCCTCGATGTGCTTGCCGTTGCCCACTTCAGGTGCGGTGGATCTGCTGATTGTCGCCGGCGAACATTCCGGCGATGAGCACGCGGCGCGACTGGTGCAGGCTTTGCGGGTGACTCACCCGACGCTCCATATTTGCGCCTTGGGCGGTCCCCAACTCGCGGCGGCCGGAGCTCAACTGCTCTATGACTTGACGGCGTCATCATCCATGGGGTTGGCGGTGTTAGCTAAGTTTTCTTTTTACAATGCTTTGATTACCGAAGTGGTAAACTGGATTGGGGTGCAGCGACCCCGCGCCGTTTGTTTGGTCGATTCATCCGGTCTCAATTTGCGTATCGCGCAGGGCTTATTTTCCCGCGGTTTTTCGGCTAAGGCCGGTGGTCCCACCAAGACGCTTTATTATATTAGTCCGCAAATTTGGGCCTCCCGAGCGGATCGCCGGTTTAAAATGGCGAAGCAACTTGATAGCTTGGCGGCGATTTTTCCTTTCGAGCCAGCATGTTATGCTGACACCGCATTGCCGGTTGAATTTGTGGGCCATCCCTTCGTGGCGCCTGATTATTTGGCGCCGGTCGCCTTTGATCCGGCGGGGCCCGTTTTGCTCTTGCCGGGGAGCCGCCGGCAGGTGGTCGCACGAATTTTCCCTCTCTTGCTCGCGGCTTACCGTCAGTCCGGTACGACCCGACCGGCCGTAGTCCTTTATCCGAGTGAAGAAATTCTCGCAACGCTGCAAGCGGCCCCCTTGCCGACTTATATTACCTTTCTTCGCACCGGGAAATTAGCCGAGCCGGTGCGGGCGGCCGCGGTCTTGACGGCCAGTGGTACGATGTCGATGCACTGCGCCTTGGCGGGAATTCCGGGGGCCATCACTTATAAAACCGACCTAGTGACTTATCTATTGGGTCGCTGGCTGGTGAAGGTAGAGTTTATTGGGATCGCGAATCTGTTGCTCAAGGAGACGATGTATCCCGAATTTATTCAAGGGGCCGCGACCCCCGCGGCTCTGGCCACGGAGTTGCGGGCAAGTTTAGAGCAACCGGCGCGGCAGCAGCGGACGCAAGCGCAGGCGATACGTTTGCGGCAAATATTACAGGGCTCACAGCCCGGGGCAGCCGCGGCTTGGTTAGTTGGGCACTTGGCCAGCGGCTCGTTAGGACGCTTGCGGAGCGTTCAATGAGTGAGCGACTTGCGGCCAGAGGGCAGCGGTACGATCAGCGAGAATAGCCTGACATTGGGCGACCTCAGCCTCGCGTTGAGCTAGATTTTCCTCAGCTATCACCGCGAGGTCATCCAGATTATAAAGAAAAACATTCGCTAATTCCGCGGTCGCGGGATCGACATCCCGCGGTAGCGCGAGATCGATCAGGAAGAGCGGGCGCGCGGGGCGCCGTTTCATGCCAGTCTCAATTAGCTCCCGCGTGAGCATAAAATCTGGGGAGGAGGTGGAGCTCGCGATAATGTCGGCTTCGGCGATGGCCGTGGGAAGATCCGCTAAGCTTAAAGCCCAGCCTCCCGCGTGGGCGGCGGCCTCTTCGGCTTTAGCGAGGGTGCGACTGGCCACGGTGATCGCGGTGGCGCCGCGACTCTGAAAAGCTTGCACGGTCTTGAGGCCGATGTCGCCGGCGCCTACGACCAAGATTTTTGTCTGGGCGAGTTCGCCAAAGATGCGGCCGGCCAAATCGACGGCCACGGTCGCAATGCTAATTTGACCGGCGCCGATACCGGTGTTGGTCCGGATGTGTTTAGCTGCTTGGAAGGTTTTTTGGAAAACACGATTGAGCACGGGTCCAGTCCAATGCTGCGCGAGCGCTGTATCGTAGGCCTGCTTAACTTGGCCGAGAATTTCGGTTTCCCCCAAAATTTGGGAATCGAGGCCAGCGGCGACGGCGAATAAATGGCCGATGGCCGCCTGGTTTTGGCGCAAGGTAACCGCCGAATCTAATTCGGCTGGGGTGCAGCCGGTCACGGCGCCCAAGGCGGCGTGCAGAGCGGGGAAAGCATCGGACGTGGAGACGACGCCGTAGAGTTCGACACGGTTGCACGTGTTCACGAAGGCAAATTCGCTCACCTCGGCGATCTGACCAAGGCGGGTGCCCAGTGCGTTCGCGCGCGCGGCATCCAGGGCCAGTTTTTCGCGCACCGCCAGTGGGGCGGTGTGGTGGCTGGCGCCGAGTTGAAAAAGAATAGCGGGATGTGCGGCCATCATTCAACGAGGCGTCAGGATGACGGGCTGGTAGCCGTGACGATCGGCGTTGACGGGCCCCAGCGAGAGGAGGGCCAGGCCAAATAAAATGAGGCACACCCAAGCGAAACGAACGGAGACCAGTCGACCGCGCCAGCGAAGGAGCAAGACTGTCAGGTAAGCCAGCCACACGCCCACCGTGACCATGAGTTTGGGGAGGTGCACCGATTCAATATT
>SXZN01000137.1 GCA_005787865.1 Opitutaceae bacterium
CTCACCCGCCCAATGGCGTCTGCTGGCTTATCTTGGGCTGGTGGCATCTGGTCTCGGTTTTTTTCTTTTGAATCTTGGCGCGACCCGCGTGAGCGCCGGCACGCTGGCCGTCATGAACAACGCCAAAATTCCCCTAGCGGTTCTTTGTTCTTTGCTTTTTTTTGGTGAATCCGCTGATCCCTACCGCTTGCTCCTGAGCCTGCTGCTGCTCGGCGTAGCCATCTGGCTGGCTGAAAAACGCGGCGCCCCCAGCCCCAGCGCGCCACCGTCGGCTTAAGCGCGGCGCATCGCCTGAGCCCGCGGCGCCTTCGCCCGCGAACCACTCAGCGGAGCGGTGGGGGCGGTGCGGCCGACGCCGCCCCGAGGTCGCGTAATTTTTCCCGATAACTTCCCGGCGCCTCCCAGTTGCCCTGCGCCAGCGCGACCGCGAGCGCGGCTTGTCGTCGTAAATGTTGCGCGGCGACGTGGTGCGGCTGGCGTTGCAGCACCGTCTCCGCCACCTGCATCGCTGGTGCGGCCTGTTGCCCCGCGAGCAAAGCGTGCCCCAGCGCGAGCGCGAGCTCCGCATCGTGCGGTCGATTAAGGTGCGCGCAGTCATAGGCAAATATCGCGGTCGTCGACCAACCCAGCACCGTCGCTGCTCTTCCGAGCAGGTCGAGGGCCATCGGCTGATTGATTTCTATTTGCAGCACCTGATCAGCCACGGCCACGGCCCGGGCTGGGTGGCGGCGCAGTTGTCCGTGCGCCCACCGCAATTGGCAACTATGCCGGAAGCGAATAAAAATATTAGGTCCTCGCCGGTTGTGCGCTAGCTGCGCGCGCCGCAAAAAAGCCCGCACTGGCAAACAGGCGGGCTGCTCCCTGAGCACCGCCCCCGCCGCGGTGATGGCGGGTTCATAACGGCCTTGGGCCAAGGCGAGCTCGGCTCCTTCCAGCTGCTTCTGCAACCGCAACTCGAGCCCACTGATCATCATCTCTGTCATGCGACGGCGGCTAGGCGGGCCTCGGCGGCCGCACGGCTACTCCCGCCGCCTCTTTCGACCCACAACCCTGCGGCGAAAATAGTCACGCGATTTAAAGCACAACTAAATCAGCGCGCGCCGCCATGTTCAATCGCGCCAAGCCCGCGGTCACCACGGCCAGCGTCGGCCCCTCCACTAATAAACGCAATTTAGGCTCCGTGCCCGAGTAGCGGACCAACACCCGCCCGCTTGCCCCCAGTTCCGCCGTCACAGTGTTGATTGCAGCCGATAACGTGGGCAGTAATTCGAGCGACGTTTTTTCCTGCACCGTCAGCGCGAGCGAAAGCTGGGGGAATTTAACCAATACTCGGCGCAGCTCCGAAAGGGGCCGACCTGTCGCCTGCATGACAGCGATTACTTTGAGCGCGGCCACGAGGCCATCACCCGTGGGGGAAATATCGGCGCAAATAACATGCCCGGAAGATTCCCCACCCAGTTGCGCCCCCACCGCGCGCATGCCCTCAATTACATAACGATCCCCTACCGCTGTGCGCAAAGTACGCCCACCCGCCGCGGCCACCGCGGCATCAACGCCCAGATTACTTTGCACCGTGATCACGAGAATTTTTCCCGCGAGCTGGTTTTGCTGCAGGGCGTGCACGGCCAAAATCGTCAACAGCTCATCGCCATCCAAGACGTTGCCCTGCTCATCACACAACACACAGCGATCCGCATCACCATCGTGCGCGATGCCGAGGCGCGCCCCCGCCGCCCGCACCGCCGCGCTCAGGCGCTCGGGGTGCTGACTCCCAACCCCGGCATTAATATTTTTCCCGTCAGGCAAATGGCCGATCAGCGTCAGGGCCGCACCCAACTGGGCGAGCGCCGTACGGCTCGTCACGGCCGCCGCCCCATTGGCGGTATCGAGGACAATCGACCAGTTTTTCAAACTCCCGGCGGGGAGCAAAGCCGTGGTCAGCGCCAAGTAATCTTTCAGCGGCTCCGGATAGAGTGAAATATTTTTTTCGACCGCCGCGGCCACGAACAGCGGCGGCTCGTCCGCAGCGCGCGCCGGGGGCATGAGTTGCTCAATCCGCCACTCCGCTTCATCGGTGAGCTTAATTCCACCGAGACCAAAAAATTTAATGCCATTATCACTCGCTGGATTATGCGAAGCCGTGATGACAGCGCCCAAGGCCGCGCCCGTTTGCCGCGTCAACAAACTTACGATGGGCGTCGGCACTACGCCGAGGCTCAGCGGGTGCAGGCCCGCGGAGGCTAAACCCGCGGCCAAGGCCTGCGCCAAGGCGAGACCGGTGCCGCGCGTGTCGCGGCCGATCATGACCTGCGATCCAGCCACGCCCGACTGGGTCGGCGCAAACCGAGCCGCCGCCACGCCCAAGCGCCAAGCCAACGCTTCGTTCATCTGCGGACTACCGTAAGGACCGCGCACTCCATCGGTGCCAAAATAGTGACGCTTCATGGCCGGTAAAATTCCTTCGTCGCCGCGATCCGCGCCTGCACCGCGCCGCCCAAAAGCAATTCCCGCGCGGGCGCCAGTCCTTCGCGGATCGTTGTGGTGCGACCAACCATCAATAGCCCGATCGCCGCATTAAACACTATGGTATCGACCAATCCTTGCGGCCCACGCCCGGCGAGTACCGCTTCAACGATAGCTAAGTTGGCGCTAACATCCCCACCCTGCAAATCAGCGAAAGGGGTTCGGGGTAAACCGTAAGCCTCGCCTTGAAAAGACATCGGCAGATCCCGGCAACGACCGACCCCGCGCACCTGATTAACCGTCGCGGTGGTGAGTTCGTCGATCCCACGGTCAGCCGTGATCACCCCGTGCCCGACCACGCCGGAGACTTGCGCCAAGTCTTCCAAGGTCAGGGCCAATTTATCGACGAGGGGCAGCGAGTAAACTCCCAGCAAAATATGTGCGGGGCGGCCCGGATTAATCAGCGGCCCCAGAATATTAAAGACGGTCCGCTGCCCCTGCGCGGCCAGCGCCTTGCGCACCGGGCCGATGTGCTTGAACGCGGGGTGATAATTAGGCGCGAAGAAAAATACGTAACCGAGCTGATCGAGCGCGCGCCGCAACTGCTCCGGTGAGGCGGCTAAATCCACGCCCAACGCGGTGAGCAAGTCAGCGCTGCCACATTTTGACGTAATCCCGCGGTTGCCGTGCTTCATCACCGGCACCCCCGCGCACGCGAGCACCAAAACCACGAGACTCGAAATATTAAAACCGCCCGCATGGTCTCCGCCCGTACCAACGATATCCAGGGCCCGCGCGGACCAAGCCTGAACGCCAGGATTTACCGCGCGCGCCCGAAACGCCCGCGCGAAATTGGCGATTTCCTCCGGCGTTTCCCCTTTAGCCGCTAGCGCGGTGAGAAAAGATCCTTTCGCGGCATCGGTCTCGTCCGTCCCCGCCAAGCTTGCGGCCGCCGCCATCACTTCGACCGCCGTGAGATTCTGGCGGGCAGACAACTGGGTGGTCAGATTAATAAGGAGAGCCATCGCGGGCCGAGCAGAATCATTTCCTCTGCTGGCGCAAAGCATAAAACTCGACAGCCTCCGCCTCCTCTTGAAAACTTGCCGCGTGTACTGCTTGTCGCACTCCTTTCGCCACAGCTTGTTAATTTGCAGCATTCTGCTGCTGAGCGCTCGCGCCGCTGAAAAATCAGGCCCCCCAGTAAAGGAACTCAGCACCGCGGACGCGATCGTGCTCGGCTTGGTTGAGGGAGTGACGGAATTCCTGCCCATCTCCTCCACGGGGCATCTCATTATCGCCAATGAACTCCTCGGCTTAGAATCCACGCGGCCACTGACTGATGCCGCGGGGAAACCGCTCTGGCATAAAGCGCCGAGCAAAGATCACCCCGACGGCGTGCCCCTGACGGTCAAGTTAGCCGCGGACACTTACACTGTCGTCATTCAAATCGGCGCCATTGCGGCGGTCCTGGCGCTGTATTGGCGCCAGTATCTTAGTATGCTGCTGGGCCTGATCGGACGGAGTAGTTCTGGTTTTCGTTTGCTGCGCAACGTGCTCCTCGCGTTTTTCCCCGTGGCGATCATCGGCTTCCTGCTGCACGATCTCGTGGCAAAATATCTTTTCTCCACCTTCACGGTGATTAGCGCATTGGTCGGCGGGGCTTTATTAATGCTGTGGGCCGAGCGGTGGCGGCGAGCGAACAGCGGCACCGGTTTTTCCAAAGGCGAAGGGGCCGAGCTCACCCCGCGCCAATCACTCGGCATCGGGTTTGCCCAATGCTTCGCTCTTTGCCCCGGCATGAGTCGATCGATGGTCACCATTGTGGCCGGTTATCTAGCCGGACTGAAACCGGCTCAATCCGCGGAATTCAGCTTTTTAGTCGGCTTGCCGACGCTGGCCGGAGCCGCGTTCCTGAAATCGCTCAAATCGGGTCCGGCCATGATTCAAGTTTTTGGTTGGAGCAATGTGCTCCTTGGGGCTTTCGTGGCCGCCATTTCCGCCCTTCTTGCCGTCAAATTTCTGGTGCATTTCATCTCGCGCCACGGCTTGGCCGTTTTCGCGTATTATCGGCTGGCACTGGCAGTTGCGCTCCTGGTGCTTTACCTGCTTTGAACCCAATTTAGCCCGCCGACTATAACTCTTGACGGTTACAACGGCGAACCTTACGACCCTCGTCTTTATATCACAATTCTGCGCTGGTTTTAACCGACCAACTGCGACAACTTCTACTTCCTATGGCTAACCCGAAACGCAAACAATCCAAGCGCCGCAGCGCTAATCGCCGCGCCGCCAACGCTTTCATCGCACCTGAATTTGCTAAAGACACCGATGGTGGCGCCTTCCGCCCCCACCGCGTGAATCCCAAAACTGGCATTTATCGCGGCCGCCAAGTGCTCAACGTTGAGGTTTAAGGTCTGACCGGATAGTTTTCCCCATCCACCCCGAAATGGTCAGTCCCGCAGTAGCCCAAGCGCGCATTGCGGTCGACGCAATGGGTGGAGATCTCGGTCCTGCCGAAGTAGTCGAAGCCGTCAAGTTGGCGCTCGCGGCGGACGCCGATATTTCGCCCCTCATTCTCATTGGGGATCAGGCGATCTTAGAGCCGCTGCTGCTCAAAGCTGGCCTGAGTGGACACGCTAAGTTGTCCGTCGCCCACGCCTCCGAGGTCATCACCATGACGGATAAGCCCCTGCGGGCAATTATCCGAAAAAAGGATTCATCGATGGTGGTGGGTTTTAATCTGATCAAAGAAGGGCGCGCGCGCGTCCTCGTCAGTTCGGGTAATACCGGAGCGCTCATGGCCGGCAGCAAGTTAATCGTCGGCGCCATGCCCGGCGTGGAGCGTCCGTCGCTGGCGCCCGCCATTCCACGTGCAGGCGGCTCCTTCATTCTGATCGATGCCGGCGCTAATCCCACCGCAGAGGCCATCCACCTCATGCACAATGCGATCATGGGATCGCATTACGCTCACACCGTGTTGGGTACCCCGGCGCCACGCGTGGGCTTGCTGACCCTCGGCACTGAAGAGGGTAAAGGCACGCCGCTCACCAATGAAGCGCATGAGTTGCTTAAGAAAATCAATGGCATCATTAATTACGTCGGTCCGGTGGAGGGGTTTCAGCTTTTCCGTGACCATGTTGATGTGGTCGTCTGCGATGGTTTTGTGGGCAATGCTCTGCTGAAGTCGTGGGAATCGATGGCTAAGTTTATCAAAAATATTTTGGCGGAAGAAATGAAACGGACGCCTCTGCGCATCGCCGGTTATGTGCTAGCGAAAGGTGCTTTCAACGCGCTCAAAGATCGCCTCAACCCCGACCGTTACGGTGGGGCTCCGCTGCTGGGAGTGCAGGGTAACATCTTAAAGGCCCACGGCTCCAGCAACCGGCACGCTTGGGCGAGCGCCATTCGGGCCGCCGGTAAAATCCTGCAACACGATCTTTATCGCCGTATCGAAGCAGATGTCGCTCGCGCCAATACCCTCATCGCCGCGCCTTCACCCGACCCCACGGTCACTTAATTTTCTCTATGGCCTCAGTTATCATTGCCGGCGTTGGCTCCTACGCCCCCACGAAAGTTCTCACCAATGAGGATCTGGCGAAATTGGTAGAAACTTCCGATGAATGGATTGTCAGCCGCTCCGGTATTAAGGAGCGCCATATTGCGGCAGACGATGAAGCCACTTCGGACATGGCCATTAAATCTGCCCAGGCCGCCCTCCTCGATGCCGGGATCAAGGCGGAAGAAATCGACCTCCTGATCGTCGCCACCTGCACCCCAGACTATCTCCTCCCCTCCACGGCCTGCGTCGTCCAGCATCAACTGGGAGTTTTACCGCACGCTACCTGCTTTGACATCTCCGCGGCGTGCAGCGGATTTCTGTATGCCCTCGAGATTGCTTATGGGCAGTTACTGACCGGCCGCTATAAATGCGCGCTGATCGTTGGCTCGGAAAAACTTTCCTCGATCATTGACTGGTCGGACCGCACTACCTGCGTGCTGTTTGGTGACGGGGCCGGCGCCGCCGTTCTGAAGAAAGTCGACCAACCGGGCATCGGCATTATTGGTTCAGATCTCGGCGCCGATGGAGCGATGCGAGAACTGCTGTACATGCCAGCGGGTGGCAGTCGCTGCCCCGCCTCCCCGCAAACGATTGCCAATAAGGACCATTTCTTGCGGATGAAGGGCAAAGAAGTGTTCAAACACGCGGTCCGCGTCATGGAGAAAGTGGCCCGCGAAATGGTGGAACAACACCACCTCACGCTTGACCAAATCAATCTCGTGATACCCCACCAAGCCAACATTCGTATTATTGAGGCCCTAGCAGGCAACCTCGGCTTACCCTTGGAGCGGTTTTATATCAATCTTGACCGGTACGGTAACACTTCTGCCGCCACCATTCCGATCGCGCTCGATGAAGCCCGCCGCGCCGGGAAAATTAAACCGGGCGACTATACCTTACTGGTGGCCTTCGGCGCTGGCTTGACCTACGGCTCCACTCTTATTCGATGGTAACTCTTAATTTCATGCATCGCTTCTCCCTTTCTCTCATTCTGGCGGCGCTGGCGGCGCTGCTTATTAGCCCTATTCGGGTAGCGGCCGACCTGATCTGGACGCCCCAAAGCGGCTGGCAAGCCCAGGGCGGTGTACTGGCAGGTCTCGGGAGTGACGAAGGTCGGAACGCGCTCGATTTCATGAACAAGGCCCGCGCCGCCGAAGAAGCCGGCCAAAGTTCTGCCGCCCTCAAAGCCTACACGGTGGTAGTCAAAAAATACCCCAATTCCATCTTTGCCGCCGAGGCACTTTACCACACCGGCCTGATTTATCAAAAGCGTCAGCAATATTACAAAGCATTCGATACCTATCAGAGTATGTTGGGTCGTTACCCGAATTCTGAAAAATTCACGCAGGTAATCGGTGAGCAATATCGCATCGCCTCCCTTCTCGCGGAAGGTCAACGCAGCCGCATCTGGGGTATGTTTCCTGGCTTCCGCAATCGGGAGAAGTCCGTCGAGTATTTTGAGATTATGGTCCGCACCGCCCCTTACAGCGATTACGCCCCGCTTGCTCTCATGAATGCCGCGCGCGGCTACAAGAAAATTAGCGAGGAAGAAGCGGCGATCGATGCTTTGGACCGCATGATCAACACTTATCCCCGCAGCGCGCTTACGCCCGACGCTTATTTGCGGATCGCGGAAACCCACGCCTCCCTCGTCGATGGTCCCTATTACGACCAAGCGGCCACCAAAGATGCGATCACTTACTATGAGGACTACATGATCCTTTTCCCCAGCGATATCGGCGGCATGGCCACGGCGGAGAAAGGTCTCGCTAACATGAAAAAAGTATTGGCCCGCAGCAAATTGACCATGGGGGAGTATTATTATAAATATCGCAAAAATTACCAAGCGGCGAAGGTCTTTTATAACGAGGCCATCACAGTCTATCCGGATTCGGATGTTGCGGCAGAGGCCCGCACTAAACTCGCCGTGATTGATGAGGTGCTGCAACGGCAAAGCGATAACGCCGCGGCGAGCCCTCAGCTAGCCGCCCCGGCGGTCGCGAAGAAAAAGCGTTTCGGGATTTTTTAAGCTGATCGGCGTGGCGCTGGCCCCACTTCCGTTATGTTGTGCAGAATAAACTTTCTGGCGCGGCGATCTTTTCACTATGCGCGCCTTGGCTTGCTCACGCTACTCAGCGCGATTGGCTTGGGCCTCGGATTAAGCAGTTGGACCGGTTGTGCTCATTACCAGTTAGGCTCCGAGCCTAAGACAAAATTCGTCTCACTTTTCATCGCCCCCGTCACAAGCTCGGTGTCACTGCCACAAGCGCAAGTTTTACTCACCACGCAATTACGCGCAGCCTTTATCCGCGACGGTCGCGTCACCTTAACTGAATCCGCCGATACCGCCGAAGCCAGCTTACACCTCACCCTCGCCGATTACCATCGCGCGGCCGCCGTCGCCCGCAGCGACGATACCGGGCTAGCCCGACGCTTCGATGTCACGCTGCAAGCTACCGCCACCTTGACCGACAACCGAACCCGTCAGGCGTATTTCACCCGCCGACCGCTCACGGCGAAACGGGGGGTATTCACCGACAGCGGTCTCGTTGCCTCCGAGCATCAAGCCCTGACCTTACTGGCGGAACAGCTCGCGGAGGCTAGTGTGCATGCCGTGTTAGATACGTGGTAATCGCCGCAGCGCGCTAGTGCCTGGCTGGCCTGCCGCCAACGGGGGCCATCGCTAATCTGGCCATACGGTCCAGCGCATCTGGGCTGCTTGGAATTACGAATCAAGGATTGAGCCCAACACTATCTATCGCCTAGCTCGCCTTCAATTCCATGCGGCACCCGTCCCTTCTCGCCCCTTCCTTGTTAGCTGGTGACCATGCGCAGCTCGCGACGAGCGTTGACACCGTGGCCGCATGCGGAGCCAGCTGGCTGCATTGCGATATTATGGACGGGCATTTTGTCCCGAACTTAACCTTCGGTCCCGAAACTCTCGCCGCCCTGCGGCGCACGGGTTCAACATTATTTTTTGATACCCACTTGATGCTCGCCGAACCGCAACATTACCTCGCGGCTTTCGCGCAGGCCGGCGCGAACTTAATAAGTATTCACATCGAACCCACTTACGATCACCGCGCCGCCTTGCGCACCATTCGCGCACTCGGCTGCCAAGGTGGCATCGTGCTGAACCCTGGGACTCCCGCCACGGCGATTGAGGCGCTGCTCGGCGAGGTCGATCTCGTGCTGGTCATGACCGTTCAGCCCGGTTTCGGCGGGCAGCCCTTTCGGCGCGATATGCTGCCGAAGCTTCAGCAAATTGACCAATGGCGGCGCGAACGTGGCCTCAATTTTCGGCTCGAAGTGGATGGCGGTATTGAATTGAGCTCAGCCGCAGAGTGCCGCGCGGCTGGGGCCGATACCTTCGTGGCCGGTACCTCATTTTTTAAGTCTAATGATAAAGCGGCCTACGCCGCAACGATCGCCGCGCTGTAAGCGCCGCCGCTAGACTCAACGGGGGGTCGCCCGCGCGAGCGCCGCGGCCTTTAGATATTGCTCACGGAAAATCGCCGCTAACTCGCGGGCCAGCCGCACGGCTTCGACTTTATCTTTAGCGCTCAAGGCCTGCTTAATGCGTCCCTGCATCTCAGCGTAGCTCACACTCGTCAGATCGCTCATGACCGCTAGCGCCGCCGGCGGCAGGCCCGCTTTAATAATTTCCCGCCAAGCCTCCACCAATTCAAGATGGGTGTCTAGGCACATCACCCGGATGACGAATGCCATTTCCGCGACAATTCCGCCGGTCCAGGCGGGATGATAAATCAGGGGATTAGTCGCGGCGTAAGGATTCACGCTAGGATCGGTGCGCCCAGTCGCGAATTCTGCCCGATAAAAATCGCGGCGAATCGGCAAGCGGCGCAATTCATAGCGCGCCGGCCCCCCTGGCACCCCCGCTTTAAAATTCCACAATTTCTGCCCATCCATTGACAGCACGTATTCCATGAAAGCCTGCGCCACCGAAAAATGAGGCGCGCCGCGCAATACCGCAATGGGGTCAGCTGATAACACCGTCCCATCGGGTGGTGAAAAATAACCGATCCGATCCGCCGCCCCATTCACGCGTCGAGCGGTCGCCAGATAACTCCCGCGACCATAAAAATCGATACACAAGCCGACGGCAGAATTCCCCTGAATGACATCGATCGGCGGCTTTTGCGAAGTGTCGGTGAAATACCGCGCGTTAGCGCCGACGCGCTGCACTAAACGCAGCCCGTTAACCCACCCTTCCGCCACCGCCTGACTCTCCCAACTCGCGCGGTCACGGCTCGTATCGGTAGCCAATTGCTCCCAGCGAAGCTGCATCTGCTGCTGGATGATATTTTCAAAAGCCTTGGCGATTGAACTACTCTTGGTCGGATCACATAACGCCACTTCGCCTTGCAACTTGGGATCCTGCAAATCCTCCCACGACCGAGGTTCTGCCGCGATACCCAGACGCGCATAGGCATCGCGATTATAGATCATGCCATAACTGCTCAAGACACTGCCGACCCATAGCCCGGCCGGATCCCAATAGGCTTCGCCCGTAAACGTAGCGGGAATCACGTCATCTTGAAACCACTCCGGATGCTGCTGCTTCAATCCCGAATCGATCAGCCGACCCGCCGCGGCTTGTCGGATAAAATCAAACGGACCGCCGCCAAAAAAAACATCGATCCCACAGCTCACTGAAGATTCGAGAAAAGCTCGGCGGGCACTCAGCTCGAGCGTTTCAGTAGCCGCCGCCGGACCTATCGGTTGCCACGCAGCATTAGCAAATGCGCCCTGCACCGCCATACTCCAGGGTCGACCTAATTGCTGGGTCCAATAGCGCTGAAATGAGGCCAAATATTCCGACTCAATGAAGCGGGTGATTTCGGACGTCCCGCCAATCACCCGCCAATCGATCGCCACATGCTGGCCGGTGCGCGCAAAATACCAGTCACGGAACCCCCGCGAATATTCGGCCCGAATGGCTTCATTGTGCGGCGTGATCACCACCAGCGTCTGCGCCACGCGCGGTGCGCTAACTTGCGGCGGACGTAAATAAAAGGGCAGGCCCAGCGTCAGGCCCAGCGCCAGAATGATAAGCGCGCGTTGCATACCCGCCTCGATTAATCGGCCAACACCACGACGTCAGCCGGATCAACGGTGGCGTAAAGCTTAGGGCGATTAGTTCCCTCGGTGAAACGTGGATTCCGTTCAGATATTTTCAGCGTGAGGCCACCGTCGGTGATAAATTCGTGCTGGGCAATTTCGCCGAGATAAACCGAGTCACCGATGCGCCCCGAGACGCAATTATGTGAAGCTGCCTGTGCGCGGAGCTCCCAACCTTCCGGTCGAATCGAAATCGTAACGCTCGCCCCGACGACAGGTGCTAGCGTCGAGTCACTCCAGAGGCCTTCAAAATTCCCGATCGCCGTCGCCAAAGTTAGGCGCAGTCCGACTACCGCCAGCACCTGGGCCGGCAGGAAATTAGTCTCGCCCATAAAATGGGCGACGGTTCGCGAGATCGGCCGTCGGTAAATTTCTTGGGGCGTCCCGATTTGCAAAATCCGGCCGTGCTCAAGAATTGCCAGGCGATCAGCAATAGAGAGAGCCTCCTTTTGATCGTGAGTAACATAGACGGTCGTGAGCTGATACTCTTGGCAAACTCGCCGGATTTCTCGCCGCATTTCCAAACGCAATTTGGCATCTAAATTAGATAACGGTTCATCCAGCAATAAACAGCGGGGACGAACGACGAGGGCGCGGGCCAGGGCCACCCGCTGTTGTTGTCCGCCCGAAAGCTCATTCGGTTTGCGGGTCGCCTGCGCGTCGAGGTGAACGGCCGCTAACGCCGCCGCGACCCGGGACTTAATTTCCGGCGCAGGCAGATGTCGTTCCTCCAGCCCGAAAGCCACATTTTCGGCGACGGTCAGATGTGGCCACAGCGCGTAACCTTGAAACATCATGCCCGCATTGCGTTTATGCGGCGCCAACTGAGTAACGTCGTCCCCGCCGAAAAAAATCTGCCCTTGGTCCGGAACGCAAAAACCGGCCAGACTGCGGAGTAAAGTGGTCTTGCCGCACCCACTGGGACCCAGCAGGAAAAAAAGCTCCCCTGGCTTGATGGTCAGGTCCAACCGATCAAGGGCCACAACATCCCCGAATCGTTTAGTCAGTTGCTTAACCTGAATGGATATCATGGTGATACAAGTTCCCGCGAAGGAACCGGTGCGCTCCAGTTAAGTCAAAAAAAAACGCCCGGCCGCATTCCTGCGATTGCCTTGGGCCGGTGTTTCGCTCTGCTGGCCCTATGTCTGCAAAAAAGGGGGCTCCTGAATTAAAGCATCTCGACCATATTTTGGTCACCCCCAGTGCAATTAAGCGTCGGGTCGCGGCCCTCGCCGTCCAGTTGAACACTGATTACGCCGACAAAGACATGATGGTCGTAGCAATCGTGAATGGGGCGCTCATTTTTACCGCCGACCTGTTACGTCAATTAAGTATCCCGCTGCGCCTCGATTGCCTGCGCGCTGCCAGCTACCATGATGGCACTAAGGCGGTCGGCGAACCCCGGATTGTTGATCAAATGAAACTGGATGTACGCGATCAGCATGTGCTGCTCGTCGATGATATTCTAGATACGGGGAAGACCCTCGCCGCGGTGGCACGACTCATTAAAAGCAAAGGCGCTACTTCGGTGAAGACGTGCGTGCTGCTCGACAAAACGGCCCGGCGCGTGGTGCCTTTCGAGGCCGATTATGTCGGCTTCGGCATCCCGAATGAGTTCGTCGTGGGGTACGGACTCGATTTTAACGAGCGTTACCGTCATTTGCCCTGCATTGGGGTGCTCAAGCCAAAATACTATGGTGGAAAATGAGCCGCAAAATGCCTTGCACTCACTCCTCGCGGGCCTTTGCTAGCCGCTCACCCCGGAGAGATGGCCGAGTGGCTGAAGGCACAGCTTTGCTAAAGCTGCATAGGGGAAACTCTATCGAGGGTTCGAATCCCTCTCTCTCTCCGCCACTTTCTCATAGTAGGGACGTCGAAGTCCTGCCAATTTTTTGCATTCTGTGAGATTCGGCGTTGAGTAGCAGGTATGGGTACATCGCGCACAAATCTAGTGTTCTATCAGTTCTGATTCCGATAACCGTCCACCTCTTCATGCAGCGCGAGCTTAAACCCGAGCTACTTGATTCTCTGCCGTCGGACCACCCGGATGCCCTGCACAACCGCCGCGACCTGCGCTTGATCAATCGAGCGCTAGGAGGTCACCGGTGGCTGGCCCGCACCCTGGCGCAACTGTTGCCGCCCTCAAAGCCTGTGCTGGAAGTCGGCGCCGGCACGGGCGAACTCGGCGATTTACTCGCCGCCCGAGGCTTCGCGACCGCGGGACTTGATCTGTGGCCGAAGCCCGCCGGCTGGCCGTCCTGCCGCGCCTGGCATCGCGCCGATCTTTTGACCTTCGACAGCTATAGCAGCTATCCGGTGATCATCGGCAACTTGATCTTCCATCAATTCACTGCCGGACAGCTGGCAGCGCTGGGCGAAAAACTGCGCCGCACTACCCGGGTCATTCTCGCCTGTGAACCGCTACGCCGGCGCGAGTCGCAGTTACTGTTCGCCGCGATCGCCCCCGTTTTCGGCGCCAATCATGTTAGCCTGCATGACGCCCATGTCAGCATCTCAGCCGGCTTTCTTGGCGATGAACTTCCGCAAATGCTCGGACTGATGCAGCCGGATTGGGACTGCCGTTGTCATAGCACGATGCTCGGCACTTATCGGATGGTGGCCCAGCGGATATGAAATCACTGCGCCCCATCGAAATCATTGGCGGCGGGCTAGCCGGTCTGTCGCTTGGATTAGCTCTGCGCCGCCAAGGGGTGCCGGTCAGCGTGTCCGAGGCGGGCAGCTATCCCCGACATCGTGTTTGTGGTGAATTCATAGCCGGCCTGTCGGATAGCACGGTCGCACAACTGGGCCTCGCGCCGTTTTTGTCGGATGCGTTGCAGCATCATGAGGTGTCCTGGTTCCTGGAGGGTAAACTAGCCCGCCGGCAGCACCTCCCCTCACCCGCCCGCGCCCTGAGCCGATATCGACTTGATGCCCGCCTCGCGAACGCCTTTGTTGAAGCAGGCGGTAGCCTTCAGACACAGGCACGGGTCTGCGTTGGGCAGGCGAAGGCCGGCTGTGTCTTAACGACTGGAAGGCGGCGCACTACCTCCCCATCGATCGGGTTGAAGATCCACGCATTGAACCTTCCCCTCGAATGTGATCTGGAGCTCCATCTGGGCGCAGAGTCTTATATCGGGCTCACCCGCGTGGAGAATGGACGGGTCAACGTATGCGGCCTATTCCGGCGCCGCGAATTGGTGGCCCAAGGCGCGGCTTTGATCATCGATTATCTGCGCGCGGCGAAGCTGACCGTACTCGCTGACCGGCTGGCCGGGGCTGATTTCGACGGGGAATCGTTCAGCGCCGTTGCCGCCGTGGGCTTCGACCAGCATGTCCCAGCGAACTGCAGCTTCACCCTCGGCGATGCCTGTGCGATGATCCCGCCGTTCACGGGTAACGGCATGGCGATGGCCTTTCAAAGCGCGGCGGCGGCACTCGACCCGCTCCTCAGTTATACGCGCGGCGAAGCGGAATGGCCGACGACTTGCGCCGTTGTCCAAACCACTTTGGAAAATTGTTTTCGGTTGCGGCTGGCGACGGCGAAAGTGCTCCACCCCTTCGTGTTGGAGCCGGTCCGACAGCGCTGGCTGACGCGTCTGTCGCGGGCTCATTTGCTTCCGCTCCGACCGCTTTACTTCGCCCTCCACTAGCTTCCCCATGTATCTCCACGCCCTTGCTACCGCCGTACCCCCAGCGATTTTCACCCAGCAGGAATGCTGGGAAATCGTCCAGCGCTCGAAAGTACGCGAACGCCTGAAGAAACGCTCGATGCTCATTCTGCAGTCGATCCTTAAAGGTAACCACGGCATCGCTACGCGCCACTTCGCGATGCCTGCCATCGAGGACGTGTTCGATCTGACCTCCGACCAGCTCAACGCCGCCTATCGCGCCGAGGGCCCGAAGCTAGCGGCGCGGGCCCTGAGCGCTGCGCTGGAAAAATCCGGCATTAAGCCGGCCGAACTTGATGCTCTTCTTATTTGCAGCTGTACAGGTTATCTCTGTCCTGGGCTGACAAGCTACGTCGCAGAGCTGCTCGGCCTCCGGCCCAATATTTTCCTGCAAGATCTCGTCGGGCTTGGCTGTGGTGCGGCGATTCCCACCCTGCGCGCTGCCAGTTATGTGCTAGCGGCGCAGCCGAGCGCGACAGTGGCCTGTGTGGCGATCGAGATGTGCTCGGCAGCTTTTTATCTTGATGACGACCCGGGCGTGCTGATCAGCGCCTGCCTGTTCAGCGACGGCGCGGCAGCCACGATCTGGCGCGCCTCATCCGGGCCGTCCGGCCTGGCCTGCTTTGATTTCAACTCTCTCCATTTACCCGCCGACCGGGATAAACTCCGTTTTGAGCAGCGCGACGGCAAGCTGCGCAATCTCCTGCACCGCTCCGTGCCCGAGCTCGCAGCGGATGCCGTCGCCCGGTTGTGGGCGGAGCGCGGCCCGCGGCCCGTGTCCCGCGTCGTGACCCACCCCGGAGGTCGCGATGTACTGGAGGCGCTCGAGCCGGTCCTCGCGCCGCATTTGCTCGAGGCGAGCGCTCTGATGCTGCGGAACCACGGCAACATGAGCAGTCCGGCGGTGCTCTTCGCTCTCGAGGAGACCCTCAGAACAATCGTTCCCAGCGACGCCGGTGATCTTTGGCTCATAAGTTTCGGCGCGGGCTTTAGCGCACATAGTTGCCGAATCGGGCTCCCACCATGCCGCCCTGTCCCTTAAGCCTATTCGCGGCGCCCCCGCAATCTTCCTTGCCCCCTCCCCGCTGCCTGCGCCTTCCCCATGCACACTTTCCTCCCTTCCGCTCATCAAGATTAGTAGGGGGTAATAGTTGACTCTGCTTCCTCTTTGAGCACATCAATTCGCACGAGCTCCTCTCTCTTTTTTTATGCCAAAATATATCCTGCAAGTTAACGGCCAGTCCCGTTCCGTGGATGTGGCCGCCGACACCCCGCTGCTTTGGGTATTGCGTGATCATCTCGAACTCGTCGGCACAAAATTCGGTTGCGGCATCGGCCAATGCGGTGCCTGCACCATTCATCTGAACGGCGTGCCCGCTCGGTCCTGCATCACGCCTGTTTCCACCGTTGGGCGCATGAAGATAACCACCATCGAAGGTCTAGCCGCCAGCACCACCAAACTGCACCCCGTGCAGCAGGCTTGGTCCGACCTCGACGTTGCCCAATGTGGTTACTGTCAAGCCGGTCAAATTATGACCGCGGCCGCACTTTTAAAAGACAACCTTAAGCCGACGGACGAAGACATCGACGGCGCCATGGCTGGTAATCTGTGCCGCTGCGGCACCTACATGCGCATTCGCGCCGGCATCAAACTTGCCGCCCTAACTCCTGCTATCGGAGGTGCCCAATGAACGCATCCCTTCTTTCCCGCGCCGTTGATCGCCGCAACTTTATCAAATTTACGGGCCTCGCGACCGGCGGCTTCGCCCTCGCATTTTACATCCGTTCCGGCAGCGACGCTGTCGCCGCCACCACCGCCACC
>SXZN01000138.1 GCA_005787865.1 Opitutaceae bacterium
CGTTCGACGGCGGTTAAGCAATCTGCTTCCTGCAATGCTTCGAGCACGGCGCTACCAAAACCGCCCGCGAGCACATGGTCTTCCATCGTCACAATCAGGGAAACTGCGGCGGCCTGCTTCAGCAGGAGCGTGCGGTCCAGTGGTTTGATAAAGCGGGCATTAACCACGCCAACGGACCAACCTTCGTCGCGCGCGAGTTGGTCGGCGAGTTGGAGGGCATCGGGCACCATGGAACCCAGGGCCCAGATAATGATTTGCGTGCCTTCGCGCAAAACTTCCGCCTGGCCAATCGGCAGTTGAGCGGGGGTGGCTTTGATGGTCGACCCGGGGCCGGCGCCGCGCGGGTAGCGGATGAAACCCGGTCCGGGCAGGTGCAGCGCGGTGTGCAGCATATCCACAAATTCATCTTCATCCTTTGGCTGCATGACCGTGGCGTTGGGAACGCAGCGCAAGTAGGCGAGGTCGAACAAGCCGTGGTGGGTGGGGCCGTCATTGGGCGAGAGTCCGGCCCGATCGAGGCAAAAAGTGACGGGCAGATTCTGCAGGCAAACGTCGTGAATGACTTGGTCGTAGGCGCGCTGCAGAAAGGTCGAATAAATTGCGCAGACGGGGCGAAAGCCCTTGGTGGCGAGGCCGGCGGCGAAAAGCACGGCATGTTCTTCCGCAATCCCGACGTCAAAAAACTGCGCCGGCACTGCTTCGGCCAGCCGTGATAATCCCGTGCCGCTCGGCATCGCCCCGGTGATGCCTAATATTTTGGGGTTAGCTTGCGCAAAGCGCGTGAGGGCCGCGCCGAAAACATCTTGATAATTTAGCGACGTGCCGACTGCCGGTGGGACGCTTTGCCCTGAGACCGGATGGTAGGGAGCCGCGCCGTGGAATTTTTCAGGATGTTCGATCGCCGCATCGAGGCCCTTGCCCTTTTTCGTGAGCACATGAATCAGGACGGGCACATCGCAGTGTTTGGCGAATTCTAGATTCTTGGCCAACGCGTCCAGATCGTGCCCATCGACCGGCCCGAGATAGCGGAGGCCGAATTTTTCAAACAGCGATGACTCGACAAAAAAGTCCTTCGTTTCGCGTTTCCATTTAGTGTAGACGCGATTCATTTTCGCGCCGGCGGGGAAGCTTTTGAAAAAAGCTTCCACGTCGTGGTGCAATTTATTGTAAGTCGGATTGGTGCTGATGACGTTCAGGTAGCTGGAAATAGCCCCGACATTCTTGGCGATGGACCATTCGTTATCATTGAGAATGACGATTAAGCGCTGGGTTGAGCTCACGACATTATTGAGGGCCTCGAGCGTGATCCCGCAGGTGAAGGCGGCGTCACCGCAGACGGCGACAACGTGTTCGGGCGAACCGCGTAAATCTCGCGCGGTGGCCATCCCGAGAGCAGCCGAAAGCGCGGTGCCGGCATGGCCAGCGCCGAAGGCATCATGGGGGCTTTCGGCCCGGTAGAGAAAACCGGAGGCGCCGCCACTCTTGCGGAGTTGGTGGAAAAATTCGCCCTGGCGCCCCGTGAGCAATTTATGCACGTAGCCTTGGTGAGCGACATCGAAGACCAATTGATCGGTCGGCGTATCGAAGACGCGATGGAGCGCGATGGTGAGTTCGACGACCCCGAGGTTAGGGCCGATGTGGCCGCCATTTTTGGCGGTGACGGCAATCAGTTCGGCGCGAATTTCCTGCGCCAGCTGGGGCAGTTGCTCAGCGCGGAGCGCTTTGACATCAGCCGGTCCGGCGATGTGTGAGAGGAGGGTGGGAACGGTCGGAGAAGAGCTCATCAGATCAGCGTAGGCCCGGTGCCCTTATTCCGTCGTACTCGCGGTTAGAGATTCGAAGGCCGCTGAGCCATCCTTCTGTTTTTTCAATTTCTCAATTTTTAGCTCGGCATCCTTTAACCGGCTTTCACACACCTTGAGTAACTTGCTGCCCTCTTCGTACTGGGCCAATAGTTCAGCCAGCGGAACTTCGCCTTGTTCCATCGCATCAACGATGGCTTCAAGCTTGGTGAGGGCAGTTTCGAAACTAAGTTTAGCGGTTTTATCGGAATCCACGTCGTCAAGATGCGCGGGGTGTGGGTGATTTCAACCAATCTTTGTGTCGCCAAAATCAGCCGGTGGGCGGGGCGGGGGGCCGATGCTTAAGGCTGGCGCGGTCTCCTAAAGCTGTTCTCCATTAGGGATGACTTGGTTATTTTGGTTGGTGGGGGCCCTCATAATTTTACGGCTGAGCGCACAACTCGTGCTGGAAGCGATGAATCGCGCAGAAGCGCGGCGGCACGCCCAGCAGTGTCCCCCCGCGCTGGCCGCGGTGATGGATGCCGCGACTTATGCTAAATCAGTCGAATACACGCTCGCGAAGAGCCGCTTTAGTTCCATTGAGACGATTTATGATAGCCTGATTCTTTGGCTGATCTTAGGCAGCGGGGCCTTGCCGTGGTTTTGGGAGGGATTTAATGCCCTCGCGCCCGGGTCGGCTTGGAGTGGAGCACTTTTTCTCATCGGCACGATGTTGCTACTCGGTTTGCCGGGTCTGCCGCTGGAGTGGTGGTCACAATTTCGGCTCGAGGCGAAATTTGGCTTCAATCAGAGCACGCTCCGTCTTTGGGTGACGGATCAACTCAAGTCTTGGCTCTTGGGTTTCGCGATCGGCTTTCCGTTGCTGTGGGCCTTGCTCGCCTTGGTCGGTTGGGTGGGGGCGCCTTGGTGGATCTGGGGCTTCGCCCTTTTGTTCAGTTTTCAGCTCCTCATGATTGTGCTCTATCCGAAGCTGATCATGCCGCTTTTTAATAAGCTGACGCCCTTGCCGGAAGGTGAAGCCCGCACGCGGTTGATGGCGCTCGCTGATCGGACAGGTTTTCTTTGTCAGACGATTGAAGTCATGGATGGCTCCAAGCGTTCCGCCCATTCCAACGCTTTCTTTACCGGCTTTGGCCGTTTTCGCCGCATTGTATTGTTCGATACATTGATGGCCCAACTCGGGCAGGCGGAGATTGAGGCCGTGTTGGCGCATGAGATTGGTCACTATAAACGCGGTCATATCCCCAAGCGCTTAGTGACAATGGCGCTGATGCAGTTGGGGGCGTTTGCGGCGATCGCTGGGCTCGCCAACGCGGCGTGGTTTAATACGGCTTTCGGTCTCCCCGCGGGGGTCCTCGCCCCGACCTTTTTACTTTTCAGTCTACTGAGTGGGTTAGTGACCTTCTGGTTTTCGCCCATTAGTCACTGGGTCTCGCGCCAGCACGAATATGAGGCGGATGCCTTTGCCAAGGACGCGATGGGCGCCGCCGCGCCGCTGGTGGGGGCACTGCGGAAGATGTCGAAAAAAAATCTTTCTAATCTCACGCCCCACCCGCTCTACAGCGCGGTGTATTACTCACATCCCACTTTGGTGGAGCGGGAGCGGGCGCTGCAGGGGTGAACTAATCATGGGGCCAGCAAAAATAAAAAAATGGCCGTCCGCCGCTCATCCCCGATTTTTTGCGCCGCCGGCGCTCAGGTGCTAGTCCCGCGCTCGCTCGGGTGGAGCTATTTTGTCGCGCTCAATTTAATTTGGCTGGGCGCTGGCGTACTCGGATCAGCGGCACTCACGGTCGCCACTTATAACGTAGAGAATTATTTGATCGCGGACCGTTTAGTGGACGGAGTTTACCGCTCCGCTTACCCCAAGCCGGAAAAAGAGAAGGCGGCCTTGCGTCAGGTAATTGCGGCGCTCGCTCCCGATATTCTCGCGCTCGCTGAAATGGGTGGGGCGCCTTTTTTAGCAGATTTTCAACGCGAACTCCAGCAGGCCGGACAAAATTATCCTTATACCGCGCTGGTCGCGGCCGCGGATCCTGATCGGCATATCGCCATTTTATCCAAGGTGCCATTTAAGGAAGTTCGGCGTTACGCCGCTGTTCCGCTGACGTATTTTAAAAAGCCCATGACGGTGAAGCGCGGCGTGCTTGAAGTTGTCATTGCGACGCAGGAGGGTGATTGCTCGATTTTCCTGATGCACTTAAAGAGTCGCTACACGGAGCGTGAGGATGACCCCCAGAGTGCGTTGCTGCGGGCGGCGGAAGCGGAGGCGGTACGGGATTTAGTGCTGGCGCGTTATCCTGATCCGGCTGCGGCCAAATTCCTGGTGTGTGGAGATTGGAATGACACTCGAGATAGTCGTCCCGTGCGTGCTTTGCAAAAACGCGGCCGCACCGTGATCGGCGAATTGCTCCGCGCGAGCGATTCACGCGGAGAAACCTGGACCCATTATTATCGACGCGAAGATAGCTACAGTCGGATCGATTATTTTATGGTGTCGCCGGCCCTTCAGCCCTTCGTCATCGGCCATCGCGCCACCATCGGCGATGGTCTAGGCGTGGCGGTGGCGAGTGATCATCGTCCGGTGGTGGTGCAGCTTAAGCTGGAGCCCCAGCGCCTGCCATAGGCCCGCGCGGCGCCCCGAGCCAAGGGGGTCGATCAGGCTGGCGATAAAAAAAGCGCGCCGAGCATGGCGCGCTTCGCGAAGGGCCTCGGCGCCGAGCCGAGGTTGGCCGGGTTTTATTTGGCCGTGACGTTCACGGTAATGGCGCTTTCGCCGGCGCTGCTCTTGAAGAAGAGCGAGCCACTGCCGGGGTTGCCGCCTTGGATCATGACGGTGACGCTGGTCTGGCCGGCGCCGACCATGACTTCAGGCATGACCACGCTGGCGGGAACATCGGTGGTGACATCAATCAGCATCCCACCAC
>SXZN01000139.1 GCA_005787865.1 Opitutaceae bacterium
CCGAGTGGCCAGGCAGTGCTGAATTTATCGCTGCCGTCACACAACAGGGCGTGCACGTCTCCCTTGGCCACACCAACGCGAGCGAGGCCGAAATCGACGCGGCTATTCGCGCTGGCGCCCGTTTTTGCACGCACCTCGGCAACGGCTGTCCGCTCGAGCTGCCGCGTCATGACAACATCGTCCAACGCCTCCTCGCCCGCGACGAGCTCACCGCCTGTTTCATTCCCGACGGAATTCATTTGCCCAAAGGAGTGCTCAAGAATTTTGTCCGCGCCAAACCCAACGGTCGCGTCCTCTTCACGACTGACGCCATGGCGGGCGCGGGCGCCCCACCCGGTCGCTACACCATCGGACCGCACCTCATTACCGTTGGCGCGGATGGCGTGGCGCGACAGCCCGGCGAGAAAAATTTTGCGGGCTCCACGCTCACCCCCGATGTCGGCGTGCGCCACATCGCTGATTGGCTCAACCTAACACCCGAAGCTGCGTATCATCTCTGGTCCACCGCTCCGGCCGCCGCTTTTGGGATTACTCTTCCCGCCCTTTAATTTTTTCTCTTTTTGCCGATCATTACTCCTCACCATTTCACCGCCGGCAGCTTGGCCGTTGAAGTCCATGCTGATCGCGTCGCTCTTGGTCGCGCAGCAGCTCGTGCCGTGGCTGCGCATTTACAAGCGGTCATAGCCCAGCAAGGTACCGCGCGGGTTATTTTTGCCTGCGCGCCATCGCAGAATGAATTCCTGGCGGCCCTCATTGATCCCGCTCAATGCGGACACACGCTCGAGTGGTCAAAAATTACCGCGTTTCACATGGACGACTACGTCGGCTTGAGCGGAACTCACCCTCAAAGTTTTCGCCACTATCTTCACGAGCACTTACTGCGTCAGGTAAAGATCGGTTGTTTTCATCCGCTGCCGGCCGAAGAATCCGATGCCATTGCGGTCGCAGCGCGCTACACGGCTTTGCTACGCGCCCAGCCGATCGATCTAATTTGTATGGGTATTGGCGAAAATGGCCACATCGCCTTCAATGATCCCCCGGTCGCAGATTTTGATGATCCGCTGCTGGTAAAGGTCGTCGAACTCGACCTGGCCTGCCGCCAACAACAAGTAAACGACGGCTGTTTTCCCACACTCGCCGCGGTACCGCGTCACGCGTTCACCCTCACGATTTCCGTCTTTCGCCAAGCACGGCGCTTGAGTATTCAAGTACCCGGTCCGCGTAAAGCCGCCGCGGTGCTCGCCACGGTTGAAGGTCCGATTACCACCGCGTGCCCCGCGTCAATTCTCCGCCAGCATCCGGCGGCGATACTCTACCTCGACAGCGCTGCCGCCAACCTGCTTTCTAGTTAAACTCCACCCATGCTTCGCTCCATTCTCCTGCTTGTTTTTATATCCTTCCTGACCCTCCGCGGCGCTGAGCCGCTGCGTCTCGGGATCATCGGCCTCGACACCTCGCATGTGCCGGCGTTTACCAAAACTTTTAATAACGCCAATGATCCCGGCCACGTCCCCGGCGGGCGCGTCGTCGCCGCTTTCAAAGGGGGTAGCCCTGACATCGAAGCCAGCGCCTCCCGCGTCGAGGGCTATACTAAACAATTAGTCGAAACCTACGGAGTGAAAATTTACGACACGATCGAGGAACTCTCCCGCAACGTCGACGCCATCTTGATCGAGAGTCTCGATGGTCGCCCGCACCTTGACCAATTTCGCCGCGCCCTAGCAGCCAAGAAACCCATCTTCATCGACAAACCGTTCTCGAACTCGCTCAAAGGGGCCGTCGAAATCATGCGCCTCGCTCGTGCTGCGGGCGTACCAGTTTTTAGCTCCTCTTCACTTCGCTACGCGCCCGAACCCTTCGCCCCTAAACTCGCGCTGATCGGGGATATCACCTCGGCCTACTCGGTGGGCCCAGCGGAAATCGAGCCCCATCACACTGATTTCTTCTGGTATGGCATTCACTGCGTCGAAGCGCTCTACGCCGTCCTCGGACCAGGTTGCACGCAGGTAGTCCGTACCCACACCGCTAACACGGACCTCATTACCGGCATTTGGTCCGATGGCCGAATCGGCATCGCTCAAGGGAACCGCAAAGGTTACAAGGGCTACGGCGTGACCGTGGTCGGCACCAAAGGCGTGACCACCGTTGGGGATAAACATAGTTACCACGGGCTCACGGTTGAGATTATAAAATTTTTCCAGACCGGCATTTCACCCGTCGCTCCCGAAACCACCCTCGAGTTGCTGGCCTTCATGGAAGCAGCCGATGAAAGCAAACGCCGCGGGGGCACGCCCGTAACGATTGCCGAAATTCTGCAGCAAGCCGGCTATCAGGCCGCAAAATAATTTGGCCCAAGCCCTTGTCGCCATGAAATTTCCTCAGTCCATCAGTGTTATTTCTGACGAAGTGTCGCAGGAGCTGCCCATCATCACCGCCTTCCTGCGGGAGTTTAAAATCACTGGCCTCGAGCTACGCAGTCTTAATGGCCGCGCCTTCAAGGATCTCACGTCGGCCGATGTGGCGGCGGTCGCAACCACCGCGCAGGCCGAAGGTTGGCGCGTTGTGGGCTGTGCCACGCCCGTCTTCAAATGCGACCTCGAGGACGCCACGGCCATCGCGGCGCATCGGGAAATTTTTAAACGCAGTCTCGAAATTGCCCATACCCTCAACTGCGACTTGCTACGGGTGTTTACTTTTTTGCGCACGGCCAACTCAACGGCACCCGACAAACAGCGCCGCGTCAGCGACCACCTCAACGGACTTCTCGACCTCGCCAACGGAGCGGGGGTTCGGCTGGGCGTAGAAAACGAACACTCCTGCCTAGCCGCTACCGCCGCCGAAACCGCGGCCATCCTAGCGCCGCTGCCCGCCGAACGCATGGGCGCCATCTGGGATCCGTGCAATGTGCTCTATGTGCCCGGCGCCGCAGCCCCC
>SXZN01000140.1 GCA_005787865.1 Opitutaceae bacterium
CGAAGCAAAAAAATCGAGGAACGACTGGCGGATTTCAGCGGAAGTCATGGCGAATAATAAAACCTAGGAGTCAGCAAGCAGCGACCGGAAAGGCAAGAGTAGGAATTAACGTTTGCGAACCCGCCGCGACTCCTAAATCTGCGGCTGAGTGAAAATCCATGTTTTGCCCTCCGGCCCCATTAAAACCATTGGGTATTTATTAACGAACGCCTCCCTGGGGGAGGCGATTTTAATTGATGCCCCCGGCGACATTCTGGAAAAAATAACTCCTTTATTAGCGCAAGAAGGCTGTCGGTTGATAGAGCTTTGGCTCACCCACGGCCACTGGGATCACACTCAAGATTCTGCTCGGCTGAAACGGGAACTGGCCGTGTTGATCCGCGCGCATCGCGCTGATCAAGCGCTGATTGAAACTCCCGAGTTGATGGAGGAATTCATGGGGGCGCGCCTGGGTCTCGAACCGGCGAAGGTTGATATTTTTTTCACGCCGGGCGAAACCCTCACCGCCGTAGGTCGTGAATTTGAGGTGCGCCACGTACCTGGTCACTGCGCTGGGAATGTGCTTTTCTACGCCGCGTCGCTTAACGGACCAACCGGTTTGTCAGCTAGTACGGCCTTCGTTGGTGATGCCTTATTTAAAGCGGGGGTCGGCCGATGGGATTTGCCGGGTGGGAGCTTTGCGGTGCTCGCACATTCGATCAGGTCCCAAATCTATACGCTGCCTGATGACACGATTGTATTTCCAGGCCACGGTCCGCGCACAACCGTCGGCGAAGAGAAAGCGACTAATCCTTACGTGCCGCTCAGCGCGGCGAAGCGTCCGGTATGATTGATCTCGAAAGTCAGAATTACTTTATGCGCCGCGCGTTGGCCGCGGCCCGACAGGGCTGGGGGCAGACGCACCCTAATCCAATGGTGGGAGCGCTCATCGTGGAAGCCGGCGAGATCGTCGCGGAAGGTTATCACGCAGCCGCGGGCGAGGCCCATGCCGAGATTAACGCCCTGCGAAATCTGGGCCGAAAACCACGTCCAGGGGCGACCCTTTACGTTACGCTCGAGCCCTGTTGCACGCACGGCCGCACCCCTCCGTGCACGGATGCCATCGTCGATGCGGGCATTACCCGAGTTGTCGTTGGTTCGACTGACCCTAATCCTGCTCATGCGGGAAAAGGGTTCGGGTTGCTGCGGGCGAGTGGGGTCGAAGTGATTACCGGCGTACTAGCCGCCGAGTGTGATGACTTAAATTTAATTTTTAACCACATCATGCTGACCGGGCGCCCGCTGTTTGCCGCCAAATCAGGGGTTACCTTGGACGGTAAAGTGGCGACCCGCACGGGTGATTCACAATGGATTACCGGCGAAGCATCCCGCGCCAATGGGCATCATTGGCGCCGGCTTTTTCCCGCTATCGCCGTCGGGGCAGGGACCGTTCGGGCGGATAATCCACGACTGACGGCGCGAATCGGCGCAACTGAATGGTGCCCTTGGCGCTTCGTCTTCGATGGTCTGCTCCGCACGGTAAATGATCAAAACATGCCGAATCTTTACACGGACGAATTCCGGACCCGGACGATTGTCGTGACCACTGGGCTGGCTGGCATCGGCTACGTACGTAAATTGACCGCGTTGGGAGTGAAAACTTGGGTGCTCCCGTCAGCATCGGCCAAAGTAAGTTTTTCCGATTTTCGGCAGCGTTGTTTCGCTGAGGGCATGACCGGCGTTTTCTTCGAAGGTGGCTCACAATTGCTCAGCGAGTTACTCCAAGCGCGCGAACTCGATTATCTTTTTACGTATCAAGCGCCGCTTTTGTTCGCTGATGATAAAGGCAAAAGTATTTTGCGCGGCCTGCGGACCGAAACCCTCGCCCAAGCGATCCGACTCGAGGACGTGCGCCATGAGGTGCACGGTGAAGACGCCCTGATGCGGGGGTTTTTAAAATATCCCGAAAAAATGCAAGTTGATGAGGCGACTTTTACGCGCCCAGTTTATGGCGAGTGACCCCGGCTGCAGCCAATGGAGTGCCCCTCGGCCAACCCACCTTTATCTCGCGACGACCAACGCGCACAAAGTTAGCGAATTTCAAGCTTTGGCGGATGCCATGGGAGGGGAGCTGCAAATGAGCGCCGCCTCACCTATGCCCGCGGTCCCAGAAGATACCGGAACTTTCATTGGCAACGCGCGGCAGAAAGCCCGCGCCCTGCAGTCGCTTCTGCCTAAAACGGCCTGGGTGTTGGCGGATGATAGCGGTGTTTGTGTTGATGCTTTAGGTGGCGCCCCGGGGGTTGAATCAGCTTATTTCGCCGGCCCCCAACACGACAGCGCCGCTAATCTAAATAAACTTACTGCCGTGATGCAGGCCGTGCCCTTAGGTCAACGCGGGGCCAGCTTTCGGTGCGTGTTGGTTTTGCTGGGACCCGACGGCCGTGAATACGTGGCCGAAGGTCGCTGCGAGGGCACGCTGCGCCTCACGCCGGTGGGTGGCTATGGTTTTGGCTATGATCCGTTGTTTGAACCTATCGGCTATACCTCAACTTATGCCGAACTGGATCAACCGACGAAAAATAAAATTAGTCACCGTGGGCGCGCATGGGCTGAGCTGCTGACCCAACTTCACTCAAGCTAAGTTGACGCGGTGGCGCTAGGGTATCGGCAGGGCTAAAATGGTGGCCTTCATCGTCGCATACTGCGCCGCAGTTAGCTCCTTGTAGGCAAGCCGAGCAGCTCCGATCAGCATCGGCTCAAGCGGGACGTCATGGTCAGCACTGCGCAGGCTTTGATGCAGTCCCCAGTAACGGCCAGCGCCGCTATAAATACGGATACTCCAAGGCTTAGAAGCAATTTCGCTTGCGAACATCGCGATCATGGATCCACGAATGTAAAGCCCAGTGCCCGACCAAGCTTCATTTAAGCGCGGGAAATTGTGCACGCCCCCGCTATTTTGTCTGGAGGTAGTTTCAACGATTCCGGTCAGTAAGCAGGCGGAAATTTCGGTAACCGAAGGATCAAATTTTTTCGTGGTAGTCGCGCCCGAAATACCCCCAAAACCTCGGCCCGGCGAGCCGGTGTTCCCCAAATCGGGCAGGTAGGCGGGTACGGTCGCGGTGGCGGTACCGTCCACACTGTTACTACCGCTGGGATTACTGGTGCTCCAAGTAGCGCTCCAACCGCACGTAAGGCGGGGTTGGCGCGCCGGTGCCGGTGGGGGCATAGGGGTCGACCTCATAACTTGGCACCAGCGTCGTGTAATCGAGTTCTTTGATTTGTTCAACGAGCCCGTAAATCATGCTGGACGCGGCGGCGTGGAGGACGCTCGATTCCGTCACCCGCCGTGATTGGATAAAGGTGCTGATAAAACCAAGCATTACGGTCGCCATGAGGACGAGGGAGATCATCACTTCCACCAGCGTTAACCCCCGCTGGCGAGTGCCGGCCTTAGCGGAAAAGAGGCGAGCAACTCGATACGACGCAGGTGACCCGATTAAAATAATATAATAATGTTGCGATTTCAGGTCTGCTACCAAGCCCTGAAAGCATTCAGCTGGTCGACTATCCGCTGGCGGGATTGTACCGTGATTTGTGCTTATCATGTTGGTTAAGAAATGCGCCACGCTCTAGCGCAGTCGAGCTCAGCTTGGACCGGTCGGTGTCAAAGTCTTCGACAAATGCCAGAGGAGTATTACTTTTAGTCCCTCCATGAAGTCTTTCTATATCACGACCGCCATCGACTATGTAAACGGGTCGCCGCATCTCGGACATGCTTATGAAAAAGTACTGACCGACGTCATTGCGCGCTTTCGTCGTCAACAGGGCGATCAGGTGCATTTTCTGACTGGAGTCGACGAACACGGCCAAAAAGTTCAGGCGAGCGCGAAGCGTAAGGGCATGCCGCCCCAGCAATTTTGCGATGAGGTCAGCGCGGAATTTCGAGCCTTGTTGCCGCGCTTGAATATTACCAACGACGACTTCATTAGGACGACGGAAGAACGCCATCAGCGGGTCGTGCGGACTATTTTGCAGCAATTGTTTGACCGTGGAGAAATTTATAAAGCTGAATATCAGGGCTTTTATTCCACGCGGCAGGAGCAATTTTTGCAGGAAAAGGATCGTCTCCCAGATGGGACGTGGCCGGAGATCTTTGGCGAAGTCACCGAAATCACAGAATCTAATTATTTCTTCAAGCTCCGGCAGTATCAGGACTGGCTCATCGACCATTTGACCAAGCATGAGGATTTCATATTCCCACGTTATCGGCAG
>SXZN01000141.1 GCA_005787865.1 Opitutaceae bacterium
CATAATGTGCTTACAAAATCGATGGGCTCCAAAAACCATATTGCCGTTGTGCATGCCACTTTGAACGGACTGCGCCAACTCCGGCTAGAAGAAGATTTCAAAGCCCTCCGCGCTTAATTTAATTAATCAAACTCCGAGTCGCCTCTCATCCCTGAGGGGCGGCGCACTAATCAGGAATATCTATCATGCGTCTTCACGAACTAAAAAATGTCCCCGGTGCCGTACACCGTAAGAAACGCGTTGGCTGCGGCGAAGGTGGCGGTCACGGTAAAACCTCCACGCGCGGTGGTAAGGGCCAGAGCGCTCGTTCCGGCAGTTCTATCCGTCCAGGTTTTGAGGGCGGCCAGATGCCCCTTTACCGTAAATTGCCTCATCGCGGATTCAATAACTACGAATTTCGTACCAGCTATGCGGTTGTTAATGTCGGCGATCTCGCACGACTTGATGCCGCAATCTCTGAAGTGAATGCAGAAGTATTGGCGCAAGCTGGCCTCGTGCGCAGGGGCATCAAGACGCTTAAGATTCTCGGCGATGGTGAAATCACCCGCGCCCTCAAGGTGACTGCGCAGAAATTTACAGGCTCGGCTAAAGCTAAACTCGAAAAAGCTGGCGGCCAGGCTATCACGACCTGAGTGGGGCCGTGTTAGCCATCACTCGCTTCTTGAGTAACTTTACTTCCTGATTCTCCAAAATGTTCTCTGCCTTCACGAACTCCCTGAAGATTCCTGAGCTTCGCTCGCGGATCCTTTATACGCTTGGGCTGCTTTTTGTGGCACGTGTTGGTGCGCACATTCCGCTCCCTGGCATCGATCCGAAGCCGTTGCAGGCATTTTTTGCTGATCAAACGGCCAATGGTGGCGGTGCTCTTGTCGGTCTGTATAACATGTTTACTGGTGGGGCTCTGGTGAAGGGAGCCGTCTGCGCTCTTGGCATCATGCCCTACATCAGCGCTTCCATTATCTTCCAGCTTTTGACCGCGGTAGTGCCAAAGCTCAGTCGCTTACAGCAAGAGGGAGATGTTGGCCGCCAAAAACTCACGCAGTATACGCGTTATGCGACCGTCATTATTTGCTTAGTACAAGGAGTCCTTTTGATTTTAGCTCTCGAAAATCCTGCCCGGCTCTTTTCTGGCTTTGATGTCAACCAGTACGGACAGATTGTCATCGTGAGCAAATTTTGGTTCATGGTGCAGTCGACCATTTTCATGACGGCCGGCACCATGTTACTCATGTGGCGGTGAGCAGATCACCCAGCGCGGCATCGGCAACGGTGTATCACTGCTCATTACTGTCGGCATTTTGGCCGATATCCCGGGAGCTGCGATGGCCACCTACCAGTTGTTTTTTGCCCCGATCGGCGTTGCCAAGCTTGGCTTGCCGCAGGCCACCATGATGATCGCTCTTTTTATTATTGTGACGATGGGCATCATCGCCGTTACCCAAGGCCAGCGAAAAATCCCCGTGCAATACGCCAAGCGTGTAGTCGGGCAGAAGGTGTACGGCGGGCAGAGTTCGTTCCTCCCGCTTAAGGTCAATTACTCGGGTGTCATGCCGGTTATCTTCGCTAGCGCAATTCTACTCTTCCCACAGCAGATTCTTTCCCAACTTGGAGCCGCCTTTGCGCTACCCTTCCTCGTCGAATTTTCCAATAATCTGCTCCAAGGCCACTGGATGTATTATACATTCACAGCAGCACTCATTCTTTTCTTCAGTTATTTTTGGGTCTCGGTTATGTTCAAGCCGATCCAGATTGCCGATGACCTCAAGAAATACGGTGGCTATATTCCTGGCGTGCGTCCAGGCGAGCCGACAGCTAGCTTTCTCGACTTCATCATGACCCGCCTTACTTTGGCTGGGGCAGTTTTCTTAACCATTATTTCCATTCTACCCGACTTACTGCTATTCCAATTATCGGTACCGCCCCGCGTTGCTTATTTCTTTGGTGGTACGGGTATGCTGATCACCGTTGGCGTGATTCTGGATACGATGCGGCAAATCGAAACTTTTCTCCTGCAGCGTCACTACGATGGATTCCTGAAGAAGGGGCGCATTCGAGGTCGCACTACTTCAGCGAATGTTGCGATAGGTGAAGCGGCCAGTGACAAATCGGTTATGCAACTGACTGCCGTTATGGTTATTATACTTTTAGTTGGCCTGACCGCATGGGCCGTCCGCCACTTTGCTCTTTAATACTTTACTTCGGTGAACAGGGCTGAACACTCCAGCCCCTTTTCCAATTTCGCTTCGGCGAAATCGAAGGTCATTCTCCTCGGTCCATCTGGCTCGCATTTTGCGGGTTTGATTCTCCAAGGCCGTTCTTTGAATCTTGAGCACGTCTCTCCTGCGTTTTTTGTGCAACAGGAGATTTCGCGACGCACGTCACTGGGCCAACAAGCCCAATTGGCGATCACGCGCGGCTTTGCCGTGCCTGACCAAATTCATCTCGCAGTAATGCGTAAGTGGTTTTGGGCGCGCAAACCCGATGCGGGATTTCTTCTCGAAGATTTTCCGGCTACGCTGCTCCAAGCGTTGGTGTTCGACGAGTGGCTCGAAGCACGCGGTGAGATCATCACTTGCGGCTACGCGCCAGATCCGCTTTCAGCGGAACCCGTTGTCACCCACTACCGCACTTACGGGCTTCTGTTAGAAGCCATTCCCGCTGCTGCTTAATGATTCCGATAAAAAATACGGAAGCCATCAAGCGGATGCGCGAATCCTGCCTCATCGCCGCGACGGTTCTCGCCCGGCTGAAGGAGCAGGTCCGTCCCGGTATCACGACTTACGACTTGGATCAAATCGGCCGCGATCTCATTGCCTCGTTTGGCGCTCGCAGCGCCTGCTATGGCTACCAGTTGCACGCTCAGCGCTATCCAGCCTACACTTGCCTCTCAGTTAATGAAGAGGTGGTTCATGGCATCGGGTCCCTGAAGCGCATCCTGTGTGACGGTGATATTATTTCGCTCGACGTCGTTATTGAGTATAACGGCTACATCGGCGATAATGCTATTACAGTCCCAGTCGGCGCCATTGCGCCCCAGACCGCTAAATTGCTGGAAATCACTGAATCTGCTTTGCGTATCGGTATCCAGCAAGCGCTACCCGGTAATCGAATCGGTGATATCTCTAATGCCATCCAGACCTTTGTTGAATCTCACGGTTTCAGCGTAGTGCGAGATATGGTCGGTCATGGGGTCGGTTGTGCGATGCACGAGGAGCCACAAATCCCCAATTTTGGCCGGCGAAATACCGGCGATAAAATTAAAGCCGGGATGACGCTAGCGATCGAACCGATGGTTAATTTCGGCCGCTTCGAGGTAAAGACCTTATCTGATGGTTGGACGATCGTCACCCGTGACGGTTCGCCATCCGCTCATTTCGAACACACCGTGCTGACAACTGATTCTGTTCCAGAGATTCTCACTATTCTTCCCACTCCTTTTTAGTTTATTCCTTTTTTCACTCTCAACTCCTAACTCTTAACTAAAACATCTATGCCTCGTCTCCTCGGCGTCGAACTCCCCGCCAAAAAGAAAGTCGGCTTTTCCCTCCGCTATATCTATGGCATTGGTCCCGCTCGGGCCGATCTCATCATTGAGGCCGCCGGCCTTGATGCCAACATGCGCGCCTCGGATCTTTCCGAGGAGCAGCTGAATAAAATCCTCCATATTATCACTGATAATAAATGGGTGGTGGAGGGTGATTTGCGCCGCGATATCGCGGGCAATTTGAAGCGCCTTCAGGCCATCAATTGCTATCGAGGCATTCGTCACCGTCGGAGCCTGCCGGTACGTGGTCAACGTACCAGCACCAATGCTCGTACCCGCAAGGGCCCGCGCAAGACCGTTGGGGTTACTAAGGTCAAGGAAGTCTCTAAATCTTAAAAATTATCTCCATGTCCGAAGAGAAATCTGTGCCCAAGAAGGAAAAGCTGCCTAAGAAAGCCGCCGCTGCTGCCGTCGACGCCGCCCTCGCGGCTTCTGCTGCTCCTGCCGGCAATCGTCCTGAAGCGCCTGCCAAGGGCGGTAAGGAAAAGGCCCCTAAGGCCGACGCCGTCGCGCCTGTTGAATTAGTCGGTGGCGTACCCAAGTCCGTCACGGCTGAGGATCTCCTCAAGGAGGAGCTATCCTCTGTAAAGGTCCGCAAGGCCAAGGGGTCTAAAAACATCACCTCAGGCATCGCAAATATTGCAGCCACGTTCAATAATACCATTGTATCTATCACGGATGGTAAGGGTAACGTCATCTCATGGTCGAGCGCTGGCAAATGCAACTTCCGCGGCTCGCGTAAATCGACTGCCTACGCTGCTCAGGTTGTGGCTCAGGATGCCGCCCGCAATGCCATGGCTCACGGCCTTAAAGAGGTCCAAATTCGAGTAAGTGGCCCTGGTCTTGGTCGTGACTCGGCTATTCGCGGTCTTCAGGCGATCGGTCTAGAAATCTCGTCGATCATCGACGTAACCCCGGTGCCGCATAATGGCTGCCGTCCCCGTAAACGTCGTCGCGTCTAATCTGCCCTTTAACCCGCTAACTATTTTTTACCATGGCTCGCTACACAGGACCATCCACTCGCATCAGCCGTCGTTTCGGCCAATATATCATTGGCTCGGCCAAGGTGCTCGAACGCCGCAATTTCCCGCCTGGGCAACACGGCCCAAAATCACGGCGTAAGCTTTCCGAATATGCGGTTGGCCTCGCTGAAAAGCAGAAGCTCCGTTTCATATACGGACTTTTGGAACGCCAGTTCCGTCGTACCTTTGCCATTGCCAAGAAGGAACGTGGCGTTACCGGCGAACGCTTTCTCCAACTGCTTGAGACCCGTCTTGACAGCGTGGTTTACTTGCTGGGTTTTGCTAAGAGCCGTGCGGCGGCTCGCCAGTTGGTCAATCACGGCCATGTGCGCGTTAACGGCCGAAAAGTTGATATCGCCAGCTATTCAGTTTTGCAGGGCGATGAGGTGGAAATGAAGGCAGTTAATTCCTCTCGGCAACTTGCCACTCGCGCGATCGAAGAAAATCGTGCGCGGGTTGTGCCGGCTTGGTTGACGCGTAACGACGAGGCCCTCAAGGGCGCGGTCACGCGCTTGCCTACTCGTGACGAGATGGAGCCCTCGATCAACGAACAGCTCATCGTCGAATACTATTCCCGCTTCTGAGCCTGCTCGGCTCATTTTGCCAAAGCTCTGCGAGCTGCGGCAGATCTCTTATCCTTCACTCATCCAGTTCCAGTCCCACTCAACTATCATTCCTGCCATGCCCAAGCGCCTCGGAAAGTTCGAAATTCCCTCCAAGCTCACTAAGATTGAGGAGGGTTCCACCAATACCTACGCCAAGTTTATCGCCGAGCCTTTCGAGGCTGGTTATGGACATACCATCGGCAATTCTCTCCGTCGAGTTCTGCTGAGCTCAATTGAGGGTAGTGCGATCAGCTCGATTAAAATCGAGAGCGTGAACCACGAATTCCAGAGTGTGGACGGCGTGGTCGAAGACGTGACTGATATTGTGCTTAATCTCAAAAAGGTGCTTATCCTTTCTGAAAAACGCGAAACGCTAAAACTGCATCTGAAAGTTAACCGCGAAGGTCCAGTGACGGCTGCCGATATTCAGGCCGACGCAAATATTAAGATCGTCAATCCCGAGCAAGTTATCTGCACCCTCGACACAAAGCGTACCTTTGAAGCCGAGATTGAGATCAAAACCGGCCGCGGTTATTGCCCTGGCGAAAATAATAAGAAAGAAGAACAGGCGATTGGAGTTATCCCGATTGATTCGCTTTTCTCTCCTGTGCGCTTGGTTCGTTATTCGGTAGAAAATACCCGCGTCGGTCAGATCACGGACTATGATAAGCTGGTGCTCGAAATCTGGACAGATGGTCGGATCACCCCTGACGATGCCCTCAAGCA
>SXZN01000142.1 GCA_005787865.1 Opitutaceae bacterium
ACCCTCCGAGCCCTGGCGCCGGTGGTGCGCTTCTCGCCGCACGCTTCTCTGGGCGCACTATACGGTTTAGATAATGACGCCAGCGAACAAAGCCCCCTCCTAGAAATTTTGGTGCCTCTGCATCAGCCGGCCAGCGCTACTTTGGACGGCGTAGCGCATTACGTGATCGAAGGACAACTCATCGCCCAAGAGTTTCGCTCACTCGATCAGGGTTTAATCTGGCAAGCTAGTTTAGTCTGGGCCCTCGCGGCCAGCGTTAGCGTAGGCGGAGTTGGGTTTGTGCTGCGCCGATTGGCGCACGCCAATAGCGCACTGCTCGCCCGGACGGAGGATTTACTGCAAGCGAACCGGGCGTTGAGTTTAGCGGCCAAGACTTCCGCGCTGGGCGCAGTGACAGCCCATCTCGTCCACGGCTTGCGCAACCCCATCGCTGGTCTGGAGGCCTTCATCGAGGAACAGCGACCAGCGGAATCGCGACAGCAAAATAGCGCATGGCGCGAAGCCGAAGCCACCGCCGGTCGTATGCGGAGTATGGTCAGCGAGGTAATTACTCTGCTCCAAGAAGAATCGGCCGGCACAAGTTACGAACTAGCCGGCCACGAAATTCTCGCGACCGTTTTGCAGCGGATCGCCGCCGTGAGTACACGCCAGCAAGTCACAGTCACCATTGCAGCCAACACCTCCGACTCGCTCACCAACAATCAGGCGGGCCTGGTCACCGCCATTCTAGTGAATCTCGCCCAGAACGCGTGTGAAGCGGTCTCTGCCGGCAGCGGCCAAGTAAAGTTGATCGCCGATCGACTGAGCAGCGGCAGCCAAGAATTTAGGGTTGAAGATAATGGGCCCGGTCTATCAGCCGAAGCCGTGGCCGAACTTTTTAGACCAAAGCAAAGCCGCAAACCCGGCGGCGCGGGCATCGGTCTGGCCATTAGTCGCCAATTAGCGATCCACCTAGGCGGATCACTTGAACTGGTAACCACCGGCTCGGCCGGAACGTCATGGCAATTGGTGATCCCTAAAACAAGCTCGCCCTCCGCAGAAATTACGACTCCATAAAATTGTGGGTCGAGTGACTGATCGCGAGCCCCCCACCCCCCGCATGCCTCGTGCCCTAACTTGGAATTTTTTATTCTTTCTGTCCGTCCTCGGTGCGCTGGCCCAAACGGAAGGTACTAAAAAGTGGTCATTTTTGACGGCAGGCGTGCTCTATTGCTCACCCGCAATCGGACCCGACGGTACGATCTACGTCGGCTCAGAGGGCACGATTGCAAGTCAAAGCCGCCTGTACGCCATCAATCCGAATGGCTCGTTAAAATGGCAATTCGCTGGCGCCACCGATTGGATTGATTCTAGCCCAACCGTAACAGCCAATGGGACGATCTATGTGGGCTCCTGGGACGGCACGCTGTACGCCATCAATGCCGCGACCGGCACAAGAAAATGGAGCTACCAAGCCGGAGGCTATATCGCCTCATCGCCCGCCGTGGCCACTGATGGAACCATCTATTTTGGCTCGGGTGATCGCAGCTTTTATGCCTTGAACGCTAACGGCGTTAAGCAATGGAGTTATCCCGTCGCGGACTGGGTGGACACCTCGCCCGCCATTGGCGCCGATGGAACTATTTATTTTGGCAGCTGGGATGATAATGTCTACGCGCTGACTCCGAGCGGCACTCTGCGCTGGCAATATACCACCGGCGATTCCGTGCTATCCTCGCCCGCTATCGGGGCAAGTGGCGCGGTTTATATTGGCTCCGATGATAAAAAAATCCACGCGCTCAACGGCGCCACGGGGGCTAAGCTTTGGGAATATTTAACCGCCGGCGCAATCAGCGCTTCACCCGCGCTCGCGGCTGATGGCACCGTTTACGTAGGCTCAAGTGATGGCTATTTCTATGCGATCAATGGCACGACCGGGGCCCTCCATTGGCGCTACAATGTCGGCTCAGAGATTTATTCCTCCGCGGCAGTGCGCACTGATGGGACAATTGTGTTTGGCGCCAGTGACGGTTATTTGTACGCGCTCACCGCCAACGGGGCCCTGCAATGGCGTTTGCTCACGGGAGATTATATCGACTCATCCCCTGTCATCGCTGCCGATGGCGTCATCTATGTCGGCTCCACTGATAAACGCTTGTATGCGGTCTATGGCAATGGTGCGCCGATCGCCTCGACCTCGAGTTGGCCGATGTTCCGCTTCAATCCAAGCCACCAAGGCAAAACCATCAGCGCCAATGCCGCGGCGCCTACCATTACAGCTCAACTCACCACCCAAACCGTCACGACCGGCGGCAGTGTCACTTTATCAATCACCGCGAGCGGTCCTGAACCGATTAGCTATCAATGGCGAAAAGATGGGGCGGCCATTGCGGGAGCAACTTTCTCCAGCTTAACGCTCACCGCGGTTACCGCCACGAGCGCCGGCAACTACACCGTCGTCGTGAGCAACAGTGGCGGGAGCGTAACAAGTAACGCAGCGACCCTAACTGTTACCCCAGCTTACTTCCCCCAACCCAGCGGCCTCGCCTTAGATAGCGCAGGCCTGCTCTACGTCACCGACCAATCGACGAATACGGTTTATAAAATTGCTCCCAGCGGCGCCATTGCCTTAGTCGCCGGCACCAGCGGATCAGCCGGCAGCACTGACGGCAGCGGCGCTGCGGCGCGTTTTAATCAGCCGCGCGGCGTAACCGCCACCAGCAACGGCACCTTGAGTGTTACCGACACCGCTAACTCCACCATTCGCCGCATCACAACCGACGGGGTCGTCACCACGCTCGCCGGCTCGCCCACGCTGCGCGGCAATCTCGATGGCGCTGGCACCAGCGCCACGTTTTCATCTCCCGTCGGCATTCAACTCGATAATAATGGCACGCTGTATGTGGCCGATGCCATGAATAACACCGTCCGGAAAATTACGGCCACCGGCCTCGTCAGCACGTTGGCGGGCAACGCCGGCAGCACTGGGCTGCTTGACGGCACTGGCAGCGCCGCCCGTTTTAATAATCCCACCGGCCTCGCGATCGATAGCAGCGGCACCAGCTATGTGGCAGACACCACCAATAATATTATCCGAAAAATCACTGCGACCGGCAGCGTTACCACTCTCGCCGGACTCGGCGGCGTCAGCGGCTCCACCAACGGCACCGGCAACGAAGCCTTATTTAATCTCCCGAGCGGCCTCGGCTTAGATAGTGCCGGAAATATTTATCTCGCCGATACAGGAAATTCATTGATCCGAAAAATTACCCCAAGCGGCGTGGTCACAACCGTGGCCGGCCTGCCCGGCATTGCCGGTCTCCAAGACGGTACCGGGAGCGGTGCTTTTTTTAATCAACCGCTCGCCCTCACGCTCGATGCGAGCGGAAATATTTATGTCGCTGATACCGGGAATGCCGCCATTCGCAAAATCACTCCAGCCGGCGTGGTCACGACGCTCACCCTGTCGTCTGCCGGACCCACCATCACCACTCAGCCGGCTAGCCTAACGGTCACAACCGGCAGTAGCGCCTCTTTCACCGTCGTCGCCACCAGCTCAAGCGCGTTGACCTACCAATGGAAAAAAGATGGCAGTGATCTGGCTGGCGCGACCAGCGCGACCTATGCGATCTCGGCCGCTAGCTCCACGCAGGTGGGCAACTACACCGTTGTCGTAACCAATTTCAGCGGCGCCACCACCAGCACAGCAGCCAGCCTAACTGTTAACGCGGCGCCTGCACCCGCGCCGATCCCTGGCAGTGGCGGGGGGGGTGGCGGCGGCGCCCCTAGCTTTTGGTTTCTGGCGTTCTTTGGTTTATTTGTCCTGAGTCGCATCGGGCAGCGGCGCCATAACGCCTAGCTGCCCCGTGCTTCAGCCAGGCCGTACGAGCGCAGATTTTGCGGGCATGAGCGCCTTAAGCAAAACCCACCGCCAAAATAATTAGGCCGGCGCTTCTCCGAGACGGTCGCCCATGGGCGCGTAAACTTCGAGCCCTTGCGCGCTTTGCGCGACGAGATCCGCATCGAAGATAATTTTTCCGCGCTGAAAAATAGTCACGACACAAGATCCTCCAAATTTAAAGAGCCCCTTCTCCTCCCCTTTAATCACTGGGTGACCCGGGGCAAAAGTTTGCAGAATACTCCCGACCATAGTCGCGCCGATTTCCACCACCGCGACGCGCCCGAAAATTGGCGAATCCACGAGCGTCACCACGCGTTTATTTTCCCAGAGATAGGCCAGATTTTGCCGCAGGGCAATGGGGCTAACCGAATAGAGCCAGCCGTTGATTAAACGAGCCGCCCCAGGCACCCCGCTGACCGGAAAGTGGAATCGGTGGTAATCCACCGGACACAGTCGCGAAATCAAGAGCGACCCACCCGCGAACTCTTCGGCCAAGGCCGCTTCGCCGAGGAAGGCCGCCAAGTCAAATTGCTGCCCCTTCGCATAAAAACCGGCGGCCGCGGCCAAAGCCGGGACCGCCAAATGCCGACCATCGGCGGGAAGAATTGCAACTTGCGCCCCCACCGCGAGCGGCCGCGCGTCTTTTTTCAGAGCACGGTAAAAAAATTCATTAAAATTCTTAAACGCGAAAGGCTTTTTGGCAAAAGCATCTACATCGAGATCGTAATCGATAATGAATGGCAGGATTTTATGCGCGCTGGCCGCCCACGACATTTTCCAGCCGTAGTAGCGCGAAACCCATGCGCGTTTTACCAAAAGCCAGAGGGCGAATCGACCCAAGGTACTCTCATACGTCCACCGGAGCCAACGCTCCCCATAGATCTGCTCCGTCTCGACGACTTGTTTGGCACGATGAAAATAGCGAACGGGCACAGCGGGCATACCCCACTAATCTCAGGCAAAGCGGCCCCAACGCAAAGCAAGAAATCTTGCGCCGGATCGCGCGCGGATTCTCCTCCCCGCCAACGGGCAGAATTAAAGCTTACCCGCGCACCAGCTCGTTGCTGTTAACTTTGAAGGTGACCGTAGAATTTTCCGCGATTTCCCCGCTGATGAGCGCGCGCGCCAAGCGCGTCTCGAGATGACGCTGCAAAAAACGCTTTAATGGTCGGGCGCCAAAGACGGGATCATAGCCCTTCTCGGCCACCCAGGCACGCGCCTTGGCCTCTAAAACTACGATCACTCGTTTATCCGCGAGGCGACGATTGATATCAGCGATCAACAGGCCGACGATCTGCTCAATCTCTTCTAAGGAGAGCGGCTTAAAGAGCACCGTCTCATCCACGCGATTAAGAAACTCTGGCCGGAAAGCGTTGCGCAGATCCGCCATCACCGACTCACGCACACTCTCGGGGATCTCGGTCCCGGTCACCCCATCTAATAAATGACGACTGCCCAGATTCGACGTCATGATAATGACCGTATTCTTAAAATCGACGGTGCGCCCTTGCGCATCTGTGATGTGCCCGTCATCGAGCACCTGTAGTAAAACATTAAATACATCAGGATGCGCCTTCTCGATTTCATCGAAGAGCACGACCGAATACGGTTTGCGGCGCACCGCTTCTGAAAGTTGCCCGCCTTCATCATAGCCAACGTAGCCCGGAGGCGCGCCTAACATGCGCGCCACGGAGTGTTTTTCCATGTATTCCGACATATCGAGCCGGATTAAATTAGCCTCTGAATCGAAAAGCTGCGCCGCCAAAGCTTTGGCCAACTCCGTCTTGCCGACCCCCGTGGGCCCCAAAAAGAGAAAGCTCCCAATCGGCCGCCGCGGATCCTTAATTCCCGCCCGCGCGCGCCAAATAGCCTCGCTGACTAACTGCACGCCTTCGGCTTGCCCAATCACGCGGGTATGTAGCTCATCAGCTAGTTTCAGTAATTTTTCCTTATCCCCGGCCAGCAACTTGGTGACGGGGATGTGCGTCCATTTAGAAATAATCTCGGCAATTTCATCGGCGGACACCTCCTCCTTCACCAGGGTGGCCTTAGCTGGGCCGGTTTTCTCCGCGCGCGCTAATTCTTTTTCTAATTGCGGGATCTGGCCGTGCTTGAGCTCAGCAATTTTATTGAGGTCATAACTGCGCTCCGCCTGCGCCATCGCCAAACGCGCGGCCTCCAGCTCTTCCCGCACCTTCTGCACGCGCCCCAAAGCCTCTTTCTCTTTCGACCAAACCGTGCGCAAGGTCGTCGCTTGCTCCTGCGCGTTGGCGAGTTCCTTGCGTAACTCACCGAGCCGACGCTTGGAGGCGTCATCTTTTTCCTTTTGTAAGGCAGTTTCCTCGATCTGGAGCTGCAGCACGCGGCGTTGCAATTCATCCAATTCGGTCGGCAAAGAATCGATCTCGGTGCGGATCATGGCACAGGCCTCGTCCACCAGATCGATCGCTTTATCCGGCAAAAAACGATCCGCGATATAACGATGCGACAAGCCCGCGGCGGCGACGAGGGCGTTATCTTGAATGCGCACGCCGTGATGCAGTTCATAGCGCTCCCGGAGTCCCCGCAGAATAGAAATGGCATCTTCCACGGTCGGTTCCTCCACCACGACGGGCTGAAAACGCCGCTCCAAGGCCGGATCTTTTTCAATATGCTTCCGGTATTCATCCAAGGTCGTGGCGCCAATACAATGGAGCTCGCCGCGCGCGAGCATCGGCTTGAGCAAATTACCGGCATCCATCGCACCTTCCGATTTCCCCGCCCCGACGATCGTGTGCAGTTCATCGATGAATAGAATGATGCGCCCCGCCGCCTGCTTCACCTCATTCAAGACCGCCTTTAACCGTTCCTCAAATTCTCCCCGATATTTTGCGCCGGCGACCAACGCGCCCATATCCAACGAGAACACAATTTTATCCTTTAACCCCTCCGGCACATCGCCCCGCAAAATACGCTGCGCGAGTCCCTCAACAATCGCGGTCTTGCACACTCCCGGCGCACCGATGAGCACCGGAGTGTTTTTCGTCTTGCGTGAAAGAATTCGAATCGCCCGCCGGATCTCGGCATCACGACCAATCACCGGATCCAATTTCCCCTTTCGCGCCTGCGCCACCAAATCAACGCCGTATTTCTCCAACGCATTATAGGTCGCCTCAGGATTATCTGTCGTCACGCGCTGACTGCCGCGCATCAATTTTAATTCGGCGAGCACCTTAGCTCGATCGAGCCCAAAGCTCGCGCAATACTTTTTCAACCCCGCCGGCTGCGTGGCTTGGATGAGTGCGAGCCACAAGTGCTCCACGCTCACGTAATCATCTTTCAACTGCGCGGCCTCTTTCTCCGCCTGCGTGAGCACATCATGGAGCGCTTGGGTAACGTAGGTCTTTGAGACATCGACCGCCCCCGACACTTTAGGGATCCGCGCCAACTCACTTTCAGCCGCCAACTGCAAAGCGCTGACCGTTAACCCAAGCTTTTCAAGCAGTGCTGGGATCAGGCCGCCCTCCTGCGCCAGCAAGGCCACGAGCAAATGCCACGCCTCCACTTCGTGGTGCGAGCGGCGCCGCGCCTCGTTCTGGGCTTCCTGGATAGCTTGCCGCGCCATGACTGTCATTTTTTGTGCATCCATAATAGTAAGAACCACCCCTGCATACAGTGTTCCAACGGGCACCCCCTTTTTTTCCTCTGGGCTCAAGGCGTAACGACGGTGAACTGAGACAACGTTGGCGCCACTTGTCGCACTGTGGTGCCAATCTGGCTGCCTCCTAGGCGAGGTCGCCGACAAGCGCTGAATCTCTTAAATCTTAGGCCCCACCCTTGGCCTGAGGCGGAACAAGCCGCCGCGCATCGCGCCACGATCCACCCGCGCACCCTGACATAAGTTGACTAGGTTCGAGCACTGAGTACTCAAGAGGGACTCATGGCTGACTTCCCCCTTGAAAATAAACCGGTGCAACGCGCGCTGCTAGTCGGCTTGCAAACTCCCGAAATGGCCGCGGGGGAAGGCGAGGAATTGCTGGGGGAACTGCACGAGTTAGTGGA
>SXZN01000143.1 GCA_005787865.1 Opitutaceae bacterium
GCACCGCGATCGCGTCGCGGGGGGCGGCGCTGGCTAGGTTGGGTGGCAGCAACAGGCGGAGCATAAGCAATGGCAGCTAGCACAACAGCCTGCTCCGCCCACCAGAGGCAAGCAAGGTTCGTGGTCATCGCCGTAGCCCCCCAGTGGAAGCGCTCGCTTCCTCTCGCCAGCACCGTGACGCCAATGGGAGCAAAAAACGAATGGTCCGTCAGTCTAGCTCGTCGTTAAATGCCAGAGGCCGCACAGCGTGCAGCGGTAGGCGGAGCGTTGTCGTTCGACTCCGACCAAAAGCGCGGCATCGAGGGCGTCCCCTTGCGTGCGATAGCGCCGCTTACGCGTGCACATCCGCTGTTTCATTTCGGGCGTGGGCTTTTTCATGACCGGCGCCGCGTAAACTGGCGGCAGCTCGCGACGTAGTCGAATGCTTAAAGTGGCGTTGTGGGTTGCCGTAAGATTTTCCGACAAAGGTCGCTGCCGCGCGAAAAATCGCGGCAAGTTTGCGGACGCTCATCATAAATCGTGCACAAGCGGGTAGTCAGATCCAAGGCCAGGCACGAGCCGTCGCTGCGTTGATCCATGCAGCGGACGCCGGCGTGTTCCATGACGAGTTCTTCTGGGACAAGGTCCCCTTCGCGGAGGGCGACGACGAGGTGGCAACATTGTCCGCAACCAGCACAGGCCGGGATATCGGGATGATCGTTCAGCATGATGAGGACATCACATGCGCAGCGCGTGTGCGTACAGGCGACCTTTGTTTTTTTAACGTACGCGGGGCTTAGGGTTCGACGACTACCGGTAGTCCAGTCCACGCAAGCTCGACGAGCGTGCGCGCATCCCAATTGGCGAGGCGAAAGCAACCATGGGATTCCGTGCGGCCAACTTTTTCAGGTTCGGGGGTGCCATGAATCCCGTAGCCGCTGCGATCTAAACCGATCCAAGCGACGCCGACCGGATTATTCGGACCGGGGGCGATAATTAATTTGCGCCCGAGCTCTTGGGCCTCCGGTGATTCCGAGAATACGACCGGATCAAACGTGTAGTTAGGGTCAGCGATGACGACCGTCACATGCAATTCTCCCACGGGACGTTTTTCAACATTGCGCGCGATGCTGACGGGAAAGTGCAAAATGATGCGGCCGGTCTCATCAAAAGCTTGCAGCTCATGGGCCGCTAAGCCGATGCGTAGGCGGACGACTCGGCCGCTGGGAGTGATTTTGGCGACAGCTGGAACTTGAATCAGCGCGCCCGGTAGCAGCTCGTCCCAAATGAGGTGCGGGTTGAGTTTTTTTAATAAATTAGGACTAGCGCGGTAATGTTCCGCAATCTGCTCGAGGGCGCTGCCATGGCTCAAGGCCGCTAACTCTGATTTGCCGAGCCACGTATCGGGCACAGGTTGAATAGCAGCTAAGTCTGCAGTGCTAAAATTATGCGTGGTCAGAGGTGCGGCGGTGAGCAAAAGATTTTCGCGAGTGAGGGGATTGAGTTCGCCGGTCTCCTCGAGTCCCGCATTGCGCTGGAAAGCGCGCAGCGCCGCGGCTGATTGGGCTCCGCGCACGCCATCAATGGAGCCACTGGAAAAGCCGCGCCGGGCTAATTCGATTTGGGCTTCGAGCCAATTACTGACGGGGCGGAGCCCTTCGAGTCCCGCGGTGTCAGGGGCGGCTTCGTCCCCTTGCGCGGGAGTATCCTCGGGCGCCAGCTCTGCGGGGCGCGGGGCAGCTTGCGCTAAGCAATTTGTCCAAGCGAACAGTCCGAGCAAGCCAGACAGTCTGAGGAGGGTGTGTAGGGGCATGACCCGTACAGCCTGCGAGGGTGCGGCCGAAATGAAAATCTCGAAATACACGGCGGCGGCGGTAGATTTCCCCTCGCTTCCGCCGCGGCGGCTCCACTAGTTCTCTGGGATGGCCACTTCGCCCACCACTCTTCCTAAACCCGAACACTCTGCTGCTTGCCCCTGTGGCAGTGGGAAAAATTGGGGAGATTGCTGCGAACCAATCATCGCGGGTGCGCGGGTGGCGGCCACCGCTGAGCTGTTAATGCGTGCGCGTTTCACGGCGCATGTCCTGCGCGATTATCGTTTTTTGCATGAGACTCATCGGCCGACCGCCGGTAAGCCCTATGTCGCGGAGGAAGGTGAGCCCGTGATGCTCTGGACTAAATTAGTCGTGCACGCGCACGAAACGGGCAGCGATCCCGATAAAGCCTTTGTCGATTTTTCAGCTTACGGCACCGACGATGGCGTGGAGAAAGTCCTGCAAGAAAAGGCGGAATTTCTCCGCATCAATGGGGCTTGGCTTTATAATCGGGAAGCGCGACTCGGCCCCGCGCCTTATAAGGCGGCGGTGCCTAAACCCGGCCGGAATGAACCGTGTCCTTGCGGCAGCGGGAAAAAATACAAGCAGTGTTGTTTGCTGAAAGCCTAGGGCCTCAGCGCGCTTCGCTGGGATCAGCCCGCTTAGCTTAGGGATGATTGTTGGCTTTATCGCGTCCGAGTTCAGTCATTATGCGGCGGGCGGAAGATCTTGCGGCAATAATTTGTTCGCGGCTGCCGGGTGGCGAAATGCCGGGTTGGGTTAGCCGCCGCCCAATCACTACTTTCCATTTGCGCCCGTGACGCGGGCGGACAATCCTGCGCGACTCTATGAGCGAGCTCCCCGAAGATATTTCCCACGATCAGCATGCCGTCCGGTTGAAGAAGCTGCAGGATATGCGCACGGCCGGGTTTGACCCTTTTCGCGCCAGCGTTGAGCAAACGCATTTTTCCGCTGAAGCGATGGCCTTGCATGTGGAGGGACAAGACAACGCGGTAACCGTCAAGGTCGCTGGTCGCCTCGTGGTCATTCGCGACATGGGCAAGAGCCAGTTTGTTAAAATCCTCGATCAGCAGGGCCACATCCAGCTGTACCTGAAAAAAGACGTCATCGGGGAAGAGGCTTACGCTGCTTTTAAGAAACTCGATTTGGGAGATATCATTGGGGCGGAAGGCACTCTGTTTAAAACGAAGACGGGTGAAATCACCGTGCGGGTGGGAAACTACATGCTCGTTAGTAAAGCCCTGCGCCCACTGCCCGAGAAATGGCATGGGCTGACGGATGCGGAGCAGGTCTATCGGCAGCGTTATCTCGATCTCATCGTCAATCTGGAGTCGCGGGCTCGGTTGATGCTGCGCAGTCGGATCGTCGCGAGCATTCGTCAGACATTAGCTGAGCGGCAATTTATTGAAGTAGAAACGCCCGTGCTGGAAGGAGTCGCGGGCGGTGCTGTCGCCCGGCCCTTTGTGACGCACCACAACGCCCTGGGCGCAGATTTTTATCTCCGCATCGCGCTCGAATTGCGGCTCAAGCGTTTACTCGTTGGCGGCTACGATCGGGTTTTTGAGTTGGGCCGAATTTTCCGCAACGAAGGGGTTTCGCGAAAGCATAATCCTGAATTCACCATGTTGGAGGTCTATCAAGCTTACACCGATTTTCGCGGAATGATGCAGTTGGTGCGGGCGATCTTTGATGATGTCTGCCGCAAAGTCTTAGGGACTTCCGAGATCAAGCACGCTGCCAGTGGCCAGATTATTAATTTTGCCGGTGAGTGGCGTGAGGCACGGTATTTTGATTTGATTGATGCGGCCGTGGGCTCGTCGCTCAGCGCGCTGCGAGGGACCGCTGGGTATAAGGCCGCGGCGACGGCGGCCGCGCAACAACTCGGACTCGAAATTCATCCGGGCTGGGAGACTTTTGAAATTGTGAACGAGATTTTTTCCAAAAAAATCGAGCCCACCCTCATTCAGCCTACCTTTGTGACTCACTTGCCGAAGGAGTTGTGTCCGTTGGCCAAGCTTAATTTGCAGGATTCAGGCTTAATCGATGTCTTTGAGTTGTGCATCGGCGGCATGGAAGTAGCGCCGGCTTACTCGGAGCAAAATGATCCCCTGGTGCAGCGCGCGATGTTTGCGGCGCAAGCCGGCGAGGATCAGCAGAAGCTGGATACTGATTTCTTGCTCGCGCTCGAGCATGGCATGCCCCCGGCGGGCGGCATGGGAATCGGGATCGATCGATTGTGCATATTATTGACCGGCGCGGAAAGCATTCGAGATGTGATTCTGTTCCCTTCGCTCCGTCCGGGCCAGGCGGGGGCGGGCTTAGCCGCCGCGGCTCCGGTTTAAGCCTAGGGCGAAAGGCGCAGCGTGACACGGAGGCTCGACCTAATTCCTGACCCCTGCTAACTTATTTTTTAGCTATGCCTTGGTACTTTTATTTAGCGCTGAAACAGCTGTTTCCCGCAGGGAGGCGGTTGCCATTCTTTACTTTAATCTCGGTGGCGGGCGTGGGCTTGGGCGTGGCGTTGATGTTAGTTTCGACGAGTGTGATGGGTGGCTTTGGGTATCAGATTAAGCGGATGATTATCGATACGCAGGGGGAGGTGCAGATTCGTGGGCGCGGGCCGATTGAGGCGACGGCGGCCATGGAGCAAGCCATCGCTCGAGTGCCGGCGGTGACCGCAGCTGCGCCGTACGCGCAGGGTGTGGTGATGCTAGAATTTAATCGGCGACCAGCATTTCCAACCATTCAGGGCTTCGCGCTAGAGCGGATGCGCCAGGTGATTCCGCTGGAGCGTTACTTAATTGCCGGCGCTTGGTCCGACCTCGACGACGATGCGGTGATCCTCAGTTCGCTCTTAGCGAATTCGCTGGGAGTAAACGTGGGCGATCTGGTCAGTGTTTATTCACCCTTGATGTTGGAGCGCATGAAAGCGCAAGAAGTGCTCTTGCCGCGAGCGGTGCGCGTGGCGGGGATTTTTCAGATCGGCCATCAGCAACTGGATAGTTCAACCGTGCTTTGTTCGCTGCGGTTGATGCAAGATCTCTACGGCATGGATCAATTAATCCACGGCTATAACGTGCGTCTGCAGCCCGGAGCGGATCCCGATGCAGCGGTGGCCGCGCTGAACGCCGTGCTGCCGCCGGTGGCGCGGGCCCTCACGTGGTTTGAAGCCAACGCGGATTTTCAAGCGGTGATTAGCTTTGAGCGAAATATGATCTTTTTCCTCCTGACATTTATTATCGTTGTCGCCGCTTTCTCCATCACGAGCTCGCTGTTGGTGACCGTCGTGCGAAAAACCCGTGAAATCGGTTTGCTCGGTGCGATGGGTGGGTCCGCGCAACAGGTCGCACTTTGTTTTTGTGTGCAAGGGTTGCTGATCGGGGCGGGGGGCACGCTCGGGGGCCTCGGGTTGGGTTTCACCTTGCTGCACTACCGCAACGCACTGGTGCAGTTCATTGCTAGCCTGACGATGGAACCCGAGGTATTTACGAAATTTTATCAATTTAGTTCCCTCCCGGCCCATACGGAATCGAAGGACGTAATTATCATTATTGTTTTCTCGATTCTCGCGGCAACTTTGGCGGGCCTAATCCCCGCTTGGCGGGCGGCTAGACTGAAACCGGTGGAGGCGCTGCGCAGTGAGTAACACCGTCACAATTCTTCGAGCAGCGGGCCTGCGCAAAAATTATCCAAGCGGCGAGCGCACTTTGGCGGTGCTGCAGGGCGTCGATTTTTCCGTGAGCGCCGGTGAGACGGTCAGCGTGCGGGGTGAATCAGGTTCTGGTAAAAGTACTTTGTTAAATATTTTGGCGGGACTCGATCGATCAGAGGCCGGCGAATTGTGGTGGGGCGCCGAGGCCGCTCATCAGCTTAGTCTCGCCGAACTCACGGCCCGTCGTGGTCGGTATCTCGGTATGGTTTTTCAATCTTATTACCTGATTCCCGAGCTCGATGCTTACGCCAATATTCTGATGGCGGCCCGTCTGGTGGGGCGGGTGAGCGCAGCCGAGAAAGCACGGGTCACGCAGTTGCTTGAGCGCGTGGGCTTGGGGGAGCGGGGCCATCATCTGCCGAGCCAGCTTTCAGGCGGTGAGCGCCAACGCGTGGCGGTGGCGCGGGCGTTGCTGAATCGTCCGGCGATCATTTTAGCGGATGAACCGACCGGTAATCTCGATGAAGCGACGGGCGAGGGCATCATTGAGTTGCTCGTGAGCGCTTGCGCTGAGGCGCAAGCGGCGCTCGTGCTGGTGACGCATAATGTCGCTCACGCCAAAAAAACTCAGCGGCAACTCCACTTACAGGGCGGGCGATTTGCCTGAGCCGAGCGGCTCACGCTTACCGCCTGAATTTTTTTAGCCGATCACGGCTGCACGCGCAGGATCCCTTTCATCACCATGGCGTGACCGGGGAAGCTGCAGATGAAATCGTAATCTCCTGGGGTCGTCGGCGCGATGAAGTAGATCGTGTCGCTGGCGCTCGGCTGAATCACCGCCGAGTGATAGAGAACCTCTGGGCTATCCGGCACGTAATTTTTAGCGGCTCCCGCGACCCCTAGATTGAGGGCTAAAGCGCCGATCGCTTGGCCTTGGCCAGGCGTGCACAAGACGAAATTGTGCAGCATATCATCCGCGTTGCGGAAAATTAAACACACGCGGGCCCCCGGTTTTACTGAGAGCAGCGTTTGGTCAAACTTCAGGCCGGGCAGCGTGCTGAGAATAATGGTCTGATCGCCATCGTTAGACGGGCGGTTCCAATCCTTGGGTAGTTTCGTGGCATGCTTGGGCGTGTAGGCATTGGCTTCAGCGGCAACGGGAGCCATGCACAATTCTGTATCAGCCGGATCGATCGGGATGATACGATCACCATAAGGCCGACGATTGAGCGTATAGTACGCCGTGGAATGCAGGAGGGTTTGGCCATCGTGAGCGGCGCGCACACCGGCGGCCTTGATTTCGTGAATGTAGCCTTCGCGCAAACAAATGCTCGCGAGGCGAACGCTGAGTCCATCGGGGGCGACCACCACCTTGCGCACAGGACAATCGAGGCGGTTAATCGGCGCACTGCCGTAGGTTTCGTGATAGCGGTAGGTGAAGCCCGCGATGCGGTAGCTATCCGGATTGGCCGCGGTCACTGGATCGACGGGTTGGGTAAAAGTGAGGAGAAAGCCGTCGGGCTGAGCCTTGATCTCTTTAATTTCAAAAGGCACTTGGCCGGTCCAGACGAGGCGTTCGAGCCCTTGTTGTTTGGCGCCGACCGCACCCCAGCCGCGGGCGGTCTCTCCAGCAAAGAGAGAACCATCCTCCCCAAGAGCGAGGCGAATAATCCCGCATTCAAATCCTTCGCGGAAGGCGTAGGCCGCGCCCTGCCAGACGCCTTTTACTTTTTCCATCGTGACGCGCACCACTTTGCTTTGCCCTTGGTCGCCGACGAAAAATTGACCCGCGAAGGGGCCAAATTTTCCGCCGGATAAATCTTCAATGATGCCCGCATTAGAAATACCCAAAATGGTGTGAGGCAGCCAGACAGCTGGGGGCTTGATGCCGGGGATGCGCTGGGCCACTTCGTGCATCGGTTCGCCCGTGCTAGGAATATCTTCGGGGCGAAGTTTTACCGTGGAGCCGGCCAGTTTGCTCGAGCTGAGGCCGGCGGGATGACCGGCAAAATCACCGGGTTCTACGTGCGTGATGCGGCCGGAACCTACCCACTCACCTTGATTGTCAGTAAAGAACCAATCGCCTTGAGACGACACGGTAAATCCGCAAGGCGAGCGCAGGCCCGCGGCGATGGGGATGAGTTGTCCATCGGGCGTAATTTCCACCATCCACCCGCGCCAAGGTACGGGCGATTGAGTAGCGCCGCCGAAGGCGACATTCAGCGTGATGCGTAAATTACCGTTCGGCGCCAACACGGGTCCGTAGGCGTACTCGTGGTAGCTGCCCGAGATCGGCAGCTTGCAGACCGTTTGAAAGAGATCCGCCTGTCCGTCACCGTCAGTGTCGGCAATGCGGGTCAGTTCCTGACGTTGCGCGACGTAGTAACCGCCGGGCGGGGCTGCGATAATGCCGAGGGGCTCATGCAGGCCAGAGGCAAATAAAGTATAACGCGGCTGGGGGTTTTCATCATAGGCACCCTCGATCAGCCAAATCTCCCCGCGCCGCGTGGTGACCATCAAGCGTTTGCCGGGTAGCGGCAAAATGCCGCTGACTTCGAGAACGATGTTAGCTGGAACCGGCAGAGGGATGCGCTGCCAGTAGCTGTTCTCGCGGGCGACGAGATTGTTGGATGGCGCAACAAAGCGTTCGGCCGCTGAGGGGTCGTTCGCTTGCGCGTGGGCCGTCGGCGTGAGTGCGATGAGCAGTAAGGAAGAAAAAATGAGGCGCTTCATGGTGAGAGGTTACCAGACGAGCGTGTAGACGATGGGCTGATCGAGGGTGGCTTTGGTAATGGGCGCGACCAGCTGTTGCCGGCCGTAGCGAGTCCGCACAAAAGGCCGCACCGGGGACTGAGCGGGAAGATCCAGGTAGTAGGCGCGATCACCGATAATGTAACCGCGGCCATTCGGCTGCGGGGTGATTTGCTCTGCTTCAGCGAGGAGCACCCACGATTCCCAATCAGTTTTTTTGCCGGTGATGAGCAGGGTGCGGGTCAGGCCGTGAGTAGCGGTGGCGGGAGCAATGCGATCAGTGGCCCTCAGCGTTGCTAGGGTGAAGTGAAAAATAGGCTGACCGTTGGGTTCAAGTTGGTAGCCTTGCGAGGACCAGAGCGGATCCGGTTGATCCGGCCAGTCGTGGGCGGAGCTTTCAATGAGGGCGAGGACAGGTTTCGCCGATAAGGTCAGGGCTGGTCCCGCGGGTTTCCCTAGCTGATTTTCTCCGCGGCCATCCCACACTTCGAAGGTGTCGAGAAATTTCCCCCGCCACACCCGAAGCATGGCGGCGGTTTCAAAATCATAGGCGTAATGTAAACCGTCCGGCGTTCCTACATTGATCGCATAGAGATGTTTTTTGGGCGTGAAGGGTACAAAACTGCGCTGCAGTCGCACGCGATCGGCGGCGGGCTCAATCAAGATTTCACTCACTGGCTCGGGGGTCGATTTCGCGCCAGCCAACTTAGTGGATTTTGGGGCGGAGAGTTCTCGGCGAGCTACGCTCGGGCCTTCGGCGATTAATTTGAAGCCCGACTTGCGATTGCTGCCATGCATATAATCGAGGCGAATCGAGTGGCGCCCAGCCGTGAGCACGAGGGGTCTGGTATAGCCCCCCGATTGAATCGGCTCCACGACGGGGTGCCCATCAACCAACACGGTAACAGGATCGGCGCCACGATCTGCGGCTGCTTGAAAAGCATAAGTTCCCGCGATGGGCACGACGAGCGTACCGGTATAGACGATGACAAACTTTCCAGACGGAGGGACCTCTTCGCCGGAAAATTGCCGGACTGAACCGCTACCGGTTGGGACCGTGGCCTCATAGTCACCCATTTTCTCCTTGGGCATGGTGGTGTATAACTTGTAGGTCAGGTCATCGACCGACAGGCGCGCGGCCTGATCGAAGCGTTTGTAGGTGATCGCGCGTAGGGCGACTGAGCCGTGATCACCCTGAATCATCAGTGGACCGAGCGGGCCTTCGTCGGTGAAAGCCGCCGAGCGCGTTGGGCCGGTGACTTCAACATTTTCATGAATCACAAAATCATTGAGGGCTACTTTGATGAAACGAGCGTTGGCAATTTTTCGACCAGTGGCGTCAAAGCGGGGCGCTTGAAATTCAATTTGCAGGTGCTGCCAAAGCCCGGGGGCGCGACTGGCGTTGGCGCGCGGCGCGACTCCTTCATACCCCTCGCGGCCTTTGCCGCGCGCGCCATCCCAGCGCTCATAAATACTACCGCAGTCAGCGACCGTCGGTACTTTTACTCCCCAACTATCAAACAACTGCACCTCATAGCGGCCCATCAGATAGACGCCGGAGTTCGATCCGGCGGTCATCAAGAAATCAAGATCGAGCTCAAGGTCACCATGCTCCCACGCAGTGAATAGATGTCCGCGCGCGGCCGGCGTGGGATTATTAACCAAAATTCCTGTCCCCGGCAGAGTTGTGAGCAATTTTTCAATGCGCGGATCGCCACCGAGCCCGCGCGCCGTTTGCCAGTTGGCGGTCGGCGCGCGAAAATTCACCAATGAATCAAGCGGTAGGTCCGTCGGCGGAATTTCAGATTGAGCAACGGCGCCGATTGCCAGCATGAAGCTGGCGGCCAAGGCGCACATCACCCGTGAAAGGGAGAAGCGGGGGGTAGACATGAAAGCACGATTACGCTCGTTCACGGGGGGGTAGACCGCAATGGGGAAGTTCGCGCGATCCGTCATATGGCACGGGGCGGATGCCCGCACCATCATCGCGGCCGCTTAAAAAATAAGGCGCGATGCCGCGTTTGATCGCCGCATCGCGCCCGAGTTCAGGCTAGATTATTAGTGGCCGTCGCACCAATCAGATCAAAGCGATCGGCGTTCATCACCTTGTTCCAGGCGGCCACGAAATCGCGGACAAATTTTGCCGCTGCATCGTTCTCCGCATAGACCTCGGCCAAAGCACGCAGTTGCGAGTTCGAACCAAACACCAGGTCAACACGGGTAGCAGTCCATTTCACATCGCCAGTAGCACGATCACAGAGCTCAAACAGCTCTTCGGTGGGCGTCGTTGGTTTCACCACATTGCCCATATCGAGCAAGTTGACGAAGAAGTCGTTGGTGAGTGTTTCTGGGCGGCTGGTAAATACGCCGTGTTGCGATTTGCCGTGATTAGCATTGAGCACCCGCAGACCGCCGATGAGCACCGTCATTTCAGGCGCGGTGAGTCCGAGGAGCTGAGCTTTGTCTACTAAGAGCTGTTCCGCCGGTAGGGTGTAGCGGGTCTTGAGATAGTTACGAAACCCATCGGCTTGCGGCTCGAGCACGGCAGCTGACGTCACCTCGGTCTGCTCTTGCGACGCGTCCGTGCGGCCCAGCGTGAAGGGCACCGCGATCTCGTGACCAGCTTTCTTAGCCGCTTGTTCGATCGCAGCCGCTCCACCGAGAATAATGAGGTCGGCGAGCGATACTTTTTTCCCGCCGGTTTGGGCGGAGTTGAAGGCTTGCTGAATGCCTTCGAGCGCTTTGAGCACCTTGGCCAGACGGGCCGGTTGGTTCGCCTCCCAATCTTTTTGCGGGGCGAGCCGGATGCGCGCGCCGTTGGCCCCGCCGCGTTTGTCGGAGCCGCGGAAAGTTGAGGCAGAAGCCCACGCGGTCGAGACGAGTTCAGAAATCGAAAGACCCGCGGACAGAATCTTGCTCTTGAGCGCGGTGAGATCTTTAGCGTCCACTAGGGGATGATTCAACGCGGGGATCGGATCCTGCCAGATGAGATCTTGGGCCGGAACCTCTGCGCCGAGGTACCGGATTTTTGGCCCCATGTCGCGGTGGGTGAGTTTAAACCAAGCGCGGGCGAAGGCCTCGGCGAATTGATCTGGGTTGGCCAGGAAGCGCCGAGAAATTTTCTCGTAGGCTGGGTCAGCGCGCAGGGCGATGTCGCTGGTGAGCATCGTGGGCCGGTGTTTTTTTGTCGCATCAAACGCATCCGGCACCGTGGCGGCGGCATCCTTGGCGACCCACTGGTTCGCGCCTGCCGGGCTCTTAACCAGTTCCCATTCGTAGCGGAACAGATTTTCAAAGTAATTGTTGCTCCACTGAGTTGGCGTAGTGCTCCAGGTGACCTCGAGCCCGCTGGTGATGGTGTGCGCACCCTTGCCACTGCCGTAGCTGTTGGCCCAACCCAAGCCTTGCTCGGCGAGGCCCGCGGCTTCGGGTTCGCGGCCGACATGATCAGCGGAGGCGGCGCCATGAGTTTTGCCGAAGGTATGACCGCCAGCGATGAGGGCGACGGTCTCGTCGTCGTTCATCGCCCTCCGCGCAACCGTTTCGCGGATGTCGCGGGCCGAGCCGAGGGCATCGGGGTGACCGTTCGGGCCCTGAGGATTAACGTAGATCAGCCCCATCTGCACCGCGGCCAGGGGCTGCTCAAGGTCGCGATCACCGCTATAGCGCTTATCGCCTAGCCAGGTGCTTTCAGCGCCCCAATAAACATCCTCTTCCGGTTCCCACACATCGGCTCGACCGCCACCGAAGCCAAAGGTTTTGAAGCCCATCGATTCCAGCGCGCAGTTGCCGGTGAGAATCATGAGGTCAGCCCAGGAAATCTTTTTGCCGTATGTTTGTTTGAGCGGCCAGAGAAGGCGGCGGGCTTTGTCCAAATTAGAGTTGTCGGGCCAACTGTAGAGCGGCGCGAAACGATGCTGACCGGCTCCAGCGCCACCCC
>SXZN01000144.1 GCA_005787865.1 Opitutaceae bacterium
GCGCTCACCCGCCTATCGCGCGAACGGTTCACCCACTCGATTTCTGTGGGCGTGCCAGGCGCCAAGAAGCGAATGCCCCAGATCGGGTCGAAAGCTTCGGTCGAAAGCGAATAGCGCATATCACCCAACACGGCAGGATCGTCCGGGCTCCGCGCGACCCAGTGCTCCGAAAACCACGCGAACCGAGCAAACGAATTTCGTTGGTCGCGCGTGCGCTCAGCCGGCGTGAGCTCGCTCGCGCTGACCTTAACCAACGCCCAACCGCCACGCACGGTAGCATCGCCCGTGAGCGCAACCCGTATTCGATCAGCGTAGATCTTACCCCGATGCTCGTAGAGTGCCCGCCACACGAGGACATTACCCAGAGTGGGCATGACTTCAATCCGCTCTACCGTGTGCCCCCGTGACGCCGCGAGCGCGGCCTGCGCGGCGACCGCCCGCGAATGCTGTACCACCCCCAGTCCCATATAGACCGCCGCGGCGATCAGCCCCGCCAACGCCACACCAGGCTGCCGGCGGATGAGCCCCACTGTTAATCCAATCAAAAGCGCCAAGGTGAACACCGGATCAACGACGGCGATAAAATCCCAGCCGTAACGATGGTCCGTAATCGGCCACATCAACTGAGTGCCGTAGCTGGTAGCCGCGTCCAGCAAGCAATGGCTGACCCACGCAACGAGACCACACAACCAGACTGCACCGAGTTGCCCCCGCCACCTCTGCCGCCATGGTCGATAAAGTAACAGGAAACCTACGGCTACCGCCGCACCCACCGGCGCAAAAAGTAGCGCATGGGTGAAATGCCGGTGATACTCGACCGCGATCAACGGATCGACCGCGCTTTCGATTAAGACATCTAAATCTGGAGCTGCCCCTGCCAACGCACCCACCCCCACGGCCGTCCCTCGGGAGAGTCGCCGGCCGAAACCAAAGTAGCCGAGGCTAGCGCCCAGCAGTATATGTGTAACAGGATCCATGAGCCTAAGACAGAAAACATCTCACCCGCCAACGCAACTCTGCCGCCCCAGGCGGTCTGGCTCAGCTGCCCTGTTTCGCCCCGTCCGACCATTGCCGGGAGAAAACTGAATAGGGGGTTATTTATGATCAAGACTAAGGGCGGAGACGCCGCCAGGCAGAGAGTGTAAGGCGGCGATCTCTGTTGGTGTCAGCCCGCGGTTCCATACGGCGAGATCGTCAAGGTCGCCAACAAACGACGCTCCCAGCACAAGGCGGACCACGGCGGGATCCCAGCCGAACCTTAGATCATGTCCTAGAATGGATCCCGCAGGTAGTCCGTCGATGTACAGATGGGCCTTGGGCGAGGCATCGCGGGCGTTCAGACGTTCAAGTACAAATACAATGTGCGTCCAGCGGGAGCGAGCAAATGGGGCGTGCTCCAACTTAACCATCGGCCTTTGCGCATCGGGGATTTCTTCCCAGCCGACCGCCTGGGGGTTCCAGAGGTGATAAAGCGGGCGGACGGCAAAGCGGAAATGACGCGGGTTATGGTCTTTGGACCACTCGAGGAAGATAAAGCCATTTTTTGTGTCGTCGCCGACGATTTGCAGCGGGTCGCAATAGCCCGGGGCCAAGTCGCGATCAGGGTCGGTGCGGAGCCAGACCGATACCGTTGCCGACCAATCAAGCGTCGAGTAGCCGAGGGCTTTCGACGCCGCGAACTCGGGGCGGACGGAGCTTTTGCGAGCGAAGCGGAGGGCGGCCCCGAAGCGGCCGTCGGGGACGCGGGCGTGATCAGGACCGTCGGTGGCAGGCTGTAGGGTGCGACCCACGCGGACAACGCAGTCGGGCGCATCGGCGGAAAGTTCAGCCACGTAAGCGACGTCAAAGGACGCGTGAAAGGTCAGACCTTGGCGGAGTTCATCGCGGGCTTGGGCAGCAATTAGTCCGAACAGCAGTAAGAAGAGAAAGCTCACAGCGGGTTGATGGAAATATTATTAATGGAAAATTGCAGTAGCATAGTCAGATACTTTTGCCGAAGGGTTGTTCGGTTGTTCCATGAGATCAAGGTCAGTTGACTACCCTCCTTTGCCCGCGTGCCGCGCAATAAGCCTACGCGAACAAGAGCTGCGCTGATCCCTCCAAATCTAGGCCACTTGCAAGATCAGACTGCGGCTTGCGGCGGCGACAGTTCGCTCCGATCGCTTACGAAAACCTCCTCGAGCCCGGCGCAGATTTCATCATGGATCAGCGGACGATCGATGCTGATCTCAGCCGCGTTTCTGGCATTCATGCTCTGAGGCAACCAGTAGTGTGATAACTCTGAAAACTAAAAATCCCGCCGCCGCGGGATAATGGCCAATAAACCAGTAGCTCGCGGATGGACTCTGGTTTAACTGGGGAAATAGTGGTATGTATGGTGGGGAGATAATGAATTCACATGAGAGCGAACTTTACGCGGCGCCTGATCAACGAACGGCGAACCTGTGGTCGGTACCCCCGGCAGACAAGGCGCATACCCATTCTTTTGGTCAGTGGAAAAACGAGTGACCCGATTTAAAAAAACTCCAGCCTCTAGCCATGAGTCGCCTTACCCCTGCCCTGCTCTTTTTCGTCGCCCTTGGTATTACCGTTACCGCTGCGCCTCCCGTCAACGTAGAGTGGAATCCGCCCAACCTTCCACCCGCACCGCTCGAGGGGCCCTCTTTATGCGTTGGGGCTTACCTCGAGCCGGCGCAAGGCCAAGCGATGCTCAATGCGGCGCTGGCGCAATTTCCTGATCGAGCGTCATGGGACGCCTATGCGGCCCATCTGCGCCAGCGCATTCAGGAAAATATCGGACTCTCGCCGTGGCCACAACGCACCCCACTTAACGCTATTATTCGATCCAAGCGAGTGTACGACGGATACACGGTCGAAAATGTCGCCTTCGAATCGGTGCCCGGTTATTTCGTTACGGGAAATCTCTACCGCCCACTCAACGCCAAACCGCCCTTTGCGATTATTCTCTCCACCCACGGCCACGGTAGTCAGGTTAAAAAGCCGGCAGACTTCGAGAACCAGGGACGCTTCACCGCAAGCGTACAAGCGCGCGGTGGGACCTTCGCGCGTCTCGGTGCGATCGTTCTCTCGATCGAGATGGTTGGTTACGGCGATTCGATCGCGCAAGTCGGTGAAGCCGCCCACAAGCGCCCCTTCACCCAGACTCTCCAAACCTGGAATGCTGTGCGGGCACTTGACTTTCTGCTTTCGCTTGAGGGTGCCGATCCGACTCGTGTTGCCGTGAGCGGCGAATCCGGCGGTGGCACTCAGACCTTTCTGCTCACAGCCCTCGACCCACGCGTCACGTTGGCGGCACCCGTGGTGATGGTGTCATCTTACTTTTTTGGTGGTTGCGCCTGCGAAAGTGGCCTGCCCGTGCACCGCAGCAAAGATCATTTTGCCAACAACGCCATGATCGCCGCCCTCGCCGCTCCTCGCCCCCTGCTGGTCGTCTCCGATGGCCAGGACTGGACGCAGCACGTGCCGCAGATCGAATTTCCCTTTCTCCAACAAATTTATGGCTACTACGGCGTGCCGCAGAATACGGCCAATATTCACCTCGCCGCCGAGGGGCACGACTACGGCCCGTCAAAGCGCGCGGCGGTCTACCGCTTTATTGCGGCCCATTTCAGGCTCGATCTGGCGCGGACACTTGATGCTGCGGGTGGAATTCATGAATCGCATATCACCATCGAGCACCACGGTCCCCTTCACGTGTTCAACGAAAAATTTTCCCTGCCGCCTGATGCACCCCAAGACATTGCGATGATCGAACGCACCTTGCAGCAACTTCAACGATAGCCATTAACAGCTCGGCATCACCTCAAGCCGATTGCAGGGATATTCGGGCACCCACCGTTAGGGCAATGCCTGAATCACATTCTCACTCTGAGAACTGTTTTATGCTTGTGAGTGGTGGACCCTAACGGGTTCGAACCGTTGACCTCCTCAATGCCATTGAGGCGCTCTACCAACTGAGCTAAGAGCCCGTCACTCAACTAACGAAGGGCCTAAGAGAAAGTTTTAACCTCCGAATGCAAGGACTTTTTA